>DBGBEM010000286.1:0-14349 GCA_048477235.1 Muribaculaceae bacterium
CAGCAATTACGGCCGTCGCCGCCGAGCCAGTCGACAGCGTCGATACCGACAGCATCGCCGCCATCGAGAATGCGATGTCGAAGAAGCTCGAAGAAGTCACTGTAGAGGGCAAGACGCATTGGCATAACGTCAACGGTTCGACATATCTTCCCACCAAGAAACAGAAGAACGCAGCCAGCAATGCTAATGATCTGCTTGCGCGAATGGCTATCCCTGAAATTAACGCTACATTCGATAATTCCGAGGTAACGACCAAAGGAGGTCAGCCTGTCAGTCTGTTCATCAACTATCTCCCTGCCGATCCCGCTGAGCTTAAAGGTATGAGAGTAAAGGATTGTGAACGTGTCGAATATCTTGAATCTCCTACCGACCCGCGCTTTCAGGGTGCTACCTACGTGATCAACTTCATCATGCAGGAGTATGAATATGGCGGCTATACCAAACTTTCCGCATCTCAGATATTTATAGGACATTATCAGAACGGCGAATCATTGTTTTCGAGATTCACCTATCGTAAAATGACTTACGATATTTCTGCACAAGTTGAAAACAATAATTACCGTCATTCAGGTAAATCGCAATATTCCATATTGAAGCTTACCGGGGATGATGGCAAGGAATTTCTTCTCCATCGTGACGAAATATTAGATAAATCACATTCGTGCGGAAATGGATATCCAGTGTCCTTCCGAGCCACATACAAATCTGATAAAGTACAGTTCCGAAATACGGTTTCTTACACGTTCGGCAATTTATCAGTCCATGAGAAAAGCGGCCAGCTGAGCTATAGCCCTTCGTCGGGCGAGGATTATTCATATTATATGAACAATCCGGACCGCGATAATACGCTGAGCTATGTAGGGTTCTTATTTGCTGCACTCCCAAGGAATTTTTCGCTATCATTTACACCGTCTTTCGCCTATACCCACACAAATTCATATTCGACATACTCCCTTTCGGGAGCGGACATTGTGAACCGCCACGCCCGTGAAAACGCCTACAATTTTCGCGGAAAGCTACAAGTGCGAAAGCAGTTTGATTCAAAACATTCAGTCTCTTTTGGTATAGACGGAGGCGATAATATCAATAGGCTTAAATATATCGGAACAGACAATTTTGATGACAAATACAGTCATGCTTTCGCAAGCGGAGAAGTCGGCTATAATTTCAAGTCATCAAACTTTTTCGCAGATTTCGACGGAGGTTTCCTTTGGGAAGGCAACTCAATCAACGGAATCAGGAATAACGATTACTATCCATACGCGCATCTTAACTCGCGATGGACAATAAACGACAAAGGCAATCTGAGCCTATGGTTTCAATATGCCACCAATAGCCCGGGCATAACATTGTTGGCTTCTGACGTGCTCAGTGTCAACGAATTTATTTATAAGACCGGCAACCCCGAGCTGAAAAATTCAAGACATATAACTTTGGATCTTTCATACTTCCATTCATTCAGCGATAATATCTTTTTGTCGGCCAACGGCTCATTCTATGAGCTTTTCAAACGCCCCGCTGAAGAGTACCTGCCATATAACGGAGGCCGTCAGCTTATCAGGCATATCATCAACAGCGGCAACTATTATACGGGAAATGTCAATGCTGAACTTGACATGTTTTTCTTCAATAAGAAGGTGCTTCTCCGATTTAATCCGGCCCTTTCATTTTACAAAACAACCGGAATTAATGCCAATGATCTGACAACTCCGTCGCTATTGTTTTCTGCACAATATTATTTCGGCGATTTTGCCATCGTAGGATATGTGATATCCCCGAGAAAAACCTTTGATTCGTTCAATGGTGAAATATATACCCCGCGATGGTCTTACAGCCTCATCTTGACCTGGGGCCACGGCGACTGGAACGTATTGCTGCGCGCTCACAACTTCTGTAACTACGGATACCGGGGCGGAACTTCGGTAATGAACTCGCCATATTATTCCTATACAAGCGAGATTATGAAGGGCTTGAATAATCATGCCTGCCTGTCATTCGATGTTACCTATACTTTCGGCTATGGCAAAAAAGTTGCACGGGGCAATGAATCTCTTGAAGCCGGGCGCGCAAACTCCGCCATCATGTAAAAATCATATTTTATAAACGCCCGTTTTTACGGGTATATATTAACCAATTAATCCTATTTTTTATGGCACAATTATTGAAAGTTTTGCATCAAGAAGATGCATTATCCCCATCAGCCCTTGCAATCGTAAAGGGAGGAGATTCCTATGTCGCTGATTGCACTGGTAATGGCTGCATCAGAAACCAAGGTTCGTGCACGATAAACAAATGTCAAGGGAACAATGGAACTTGCGGCACTAACACATGTATAGAGAATTACGTTACAAACCCTAATCCGGGCGATTCTTGTAATATTGAATACAGGCATTAAAATCTCGCTGATCTTCGCTGTTTGTCAGAATTGAGTTTCTGATGCATTTTTAGCAGACAAAAACGCCGGGGGCTGCGGTGCAGTCCCCGGCGGGAATGATTTCTAATTGAGATTAGTGGCGCGGGCCACGGTCGCCACGCTCACGGCGCGGGCCGCGTTCGCCTCTTTCGCCACGGTCGCCGCCTTCGCGACGCGGGCCGCGTTCACGGGGCGGACGCTCTACCCAACCCTCGGGCTTGGGCAGCAGGCTGCGCATCGACAGGCGGTATTTGCCGGTCTTCTTGTCGATTTCGATGAGCTTGACTTCAACCTCGTCGCCTTCCTTGAGGCCGCTTGCGGCCATGTCGGGGAGGCGTTCCCACGAGATCTCGCTGATATGGAGCAGACCGTCGCGGTTGGGCATGAACTGGACGAAGGCGCCGAAGTCGAGAATCGACTGAACGCGTCCTTTGTAGACCTTGCCCTCTTCGGGGAGCTCGACAATGGCGTTGATGAGCTCCATGGCCTTGTCGATCGACTCCTTGTTGGCGGCGGCAACTTCGATATAACCGCCTTCGTCGATTTCGTCGATGCTGACGGTGGCTCCGCTGGCCTCCTGAATGCCCTGGATGACTTTTCCGCCCGGGCCAATGACGGCGCCGATGAGCTCTTTCGGAATGAGAAGAGTCTGGATGCGCGGAACGTGGGGCTTGTAGTCCTCGCGCGGCTGCGGGATTGTCTCGTTGATTATGTTGAGGATGTGGAGGCGGCCTTCGCGAGCCTGATTGAGGGCGCGCTCGAGAATCTCGTAGCTGAGGCCGTCACACTTGATGTCCATCTGGGTGGCGGTGATACCGTCGGCGGTTCCGGTCACCTTGAAGTCCATGTCGCCGAGGTGGTCTTCGTCGCCGAGGATATCGCTGAGGATGGCGTATTTAGTGCCGTCGCTGATAAGCCCCATGGCGATACCGGCAACGGGCTTGCGCATTTTGACACCGGCGTCGAGCAGCGAGAGGGTGCCGGCGCAGACGGTGGCCATCGACGATGAGCCGTTGCTCTCGAGGATGTCGCTGACAATGCGGCAGGTGTAGGGGAAATCCTCGGGGAACATGCGCTTGAGGGCGCGGTGGGCGAGGTTGCCGTGGCCGATCTCGCGGCGTCCTACTCCGCGCGGGGCGCGGGCTTCGCCTGTCGAGAACGGGGGGAAGTTATAGTGGAGCAGGAAACGCTCGTGGCCCTGATTGAGGACGTCGTCGACGAGCTTCTCGTCGAGCTTGGTGCCGAGGGTCACGGTTGCGAGAGCCTGAGTCTCGCCGCGGGTGAAGACGGCGCTTCCGTGAGGGCCGGGCAGATAGTCGACCTCACACCAGATGGGGCGGATCTCGTTGGTCTTGCGGCCGTCGAGACGGATGCCCTCGTCGAGAACGCAGCGGCGCATGGCCTCTTTCTCGACGTCGTGGTAGTAGCGCTTCACCATAGCTTCTTTCTCATCGCGCTCTTCTTCGGGCAGCGAGTCGATATATTCCTGACAGATGGCGTCGAACGAGTCCTGACGCCAGTGTTTGTCGGCGCTGCCCTGCTTTGCGATGGCATAGGCTTTGTCGTAGCATTTGTCGTGGACATCCTGACGGAGAGCCTCGTCGTTGACTTCGTGGCAGTATTCGCGCTTGACGGTCGAGCCGACCTCTTCGGCGAGCTCCATCTGAGCCTTACACTGAACCTTGATGGCGTCGTGGGCAACGCGGAGAGCTTCGAGCAGAGTTGCCTCGCTCACTTCGTTCATCTCGCCTTCGACCATCATTATGTTGTCGTAGGTGGCGCCGACCATAAGTTCGAGGTCAGCTCCTTCGGCCTGCTCGAAGGTGGGGTCGATGATGAATTTGCCGTCTTTGAGCACGATACGAACCTCCGAGATCGGGGCTTCGAAGGGAATGTCGCTGACGGCGAGGGCTGCCGAGGCGGCGAGGCCGGCCAGGGCGTCGGGCATATCTTTGCCGTCGGTCGAGTAGAGAGTAACCTGCACGATCGTGTCGGCGTGATAATTCGAGGGGAACAGGGGACGCAGAACGCGGTCGACCAGACGTGAAGTCAGAATCTCGTAGTCGCTGGCGCGTCCTTCGCGCTTGAGGAAGCCGCCGGGATAGCGCCCGAAGGCCGAGTATTTTTCCTTATACTCTACTTGGAGGGGCATAAAGTCGACCCCTTCGCCGGCCTCTTTGGCCGTCACTACTGTCGCAAGAAGCATCGTGTTGCCCATGCGCAGTTCAACCGCTCCATCAGCCTGCTTGGCCAGCTTGCCGGTCTCAAGTGTGATGGTCCGGCCATCACCCAGGTCGATGGTTTTCTTGATTGGTTTCAACATCTTTTAAATTGTTACAATATTCAGCTAAATGTAAAATGCCCACAAAGTTAGCTATTATTTCCGAAACGCCCAACTTTCGCGCTGCTTTTTCAGTTTTCTCGTTTGTTTTTGCTAACTTTGTCGAGATATTTTTTTACCGTTTACCTATAGCATGAAAAAACTTAATTCTGTCTTGCTTATTTCTATGTTGGCATTGGCGCCCGCCGCAATGGCGCGCGTCGAGATGCCCGCCCAGCTGGGCGACAATGCCGTGCTTCAGCAGCAGGCCGATGTACGTCTTTGGGGACGTGCCAAAGCCGGCTCTCAGGTAGAGATCGCTCCGTCGTGGACTTCGTCGAAAACTGTTGTAAAGGCCGGCAGCGACGGCCGGTGGCAGGCTACGGTAGCAACTCCCGCGGCAAGCTATACCCCATATGAAATCACCGTCACCGACGGCGACGGCCCCGCGGCAACAATGAAGAATGTGCTCGTCGGCGAAGTGTGGATCGCTTCGGGCCAGTCGAATATGGAGATGCCCCTCCGCGGATTCTGGACCCAGCCTATCGAGGGCGCGCAGGAAGAGATTGTCTTCTCGGGCGAGTGGAAAAACCGCGTCAGAATGGCAACCGTCCCGAAGCGGCGCAGCTACACGGTCATGGACACTGTCAGCGGCTCGTGGCAGGTGCCTTCCCCCGGAACTACACCGGAGTTCAGCGCTCTGGCCTGGCATTTCGCCAAGTCGCTCAACAGGATTCTCGATGTGCCGGTAGGCGTTATCGCCTGCGCCTACGGAGGCAGCAGCGTAGAAAGCTGGCTGCCGCAGCCGACGGTCGACAGCTATCCCGGCTGGAGTGTCGAACGCGAGAAAAACGACCCCGACCAGAAAGACTGGGAACGCGCGTCGGCAATGTATAACGCGATGCAACAGCCGATCGCCGGTTACACGGCCCGCGGTTTCATCTGGAATCAGGGGGAGACCAACGTAGGCCGTCATGCCGAGTTCGTCGGACATATGAGCGACCTTATAGCCCAATGGCGCAAAGACTGGGGCAATCCCGACATGCCGTTCTATCAGACGCAGCTCCCGGGCTGGGACTACAGCGATGTCGACGCCACCAACGCCGCACTGCTCCGCGAGGCTCAGGCCCGTTGCGCCGAAACGGTTCCGAACGGCGGTTTTGTCTGCACCATCGACCTGACCTATCCCTACGAATCGAAAGATATCCACGCCTGTCAGAAAAAGCCTATCGGCGAGCGAATGGCCATGCTGGCGGCTAAAGATACATATAAAGTCGACGGAATGCCTTACAGCTATCCCTCGTTCAAATCGATGAAAGTCGACGGTAAGAAGGCTCATATCGAACTCAACGACGCCTGGAACGGCCTGACGCCGAACAACACGCCGCTCGAAGGCTTTCAGGCCGCCGGCAGCGACGGTGTCTATCATCCGGCGCGCGCCGTGGTAAGGCTCAACACACTCGGAATCGACATCGAATGTGACGAAGTCGACCGAATCGTAAACGTCCGCTATGCCTTCACCAACTTCCCGCGCGGAGAGCGGGTGCGCGACCTGATGGGAATGCCTCTGCTGCCTTTCCGCACCGACAGTTTCGAAAAGTAATTCACCACCTTATATTATTATCGTGAAAAAGATTCATACACTGCTTCTTGCAGGAGTTGTGGCAGCATCGGCTCTCGGCGGCTGCGCCACCAGAAAAGCCGATGCCAACGACAACGAGATGGTCAGAGTGGCCGACGGCGAGTTTATGATAGGCGATTCGGCCTACAGGTTTGTCGGCGTCAATATGTGGTATGGCGCCATCCTCGGAAGCGAGGGGCGCGGGGGCGACCGTCAGCGTCTCGAACGCGAGCTCGATTCGCTTGAGGCCATCGGGGTTAATAATCTCCGAATCCTCGTGGGAGGTGACGGCGAAGAGGGTATTCCATCGCATATCTCGCCGGTTTTGCAGACGGGCCCTGGGCAGTATAACGACACACTGCTGCGCGGTCTCGACTATCTTCTGACACGTCTTGAGGCCCACAATATGAAGGCTGTGCTCTATCTCAACAACGCATGGGAGTGGAGCGGCGGCTATGGCGCCTATCTCGAATGGGCCGGTGCCGGAAAGGCACCCGTGCCGGTTCGCGACGGATGGGACAAATATCAGGCCTATGTCGCTCAGTTCGTCCATAACGACTCGGCCAAACAACTGGCCTACAATCATATCCGCAATATCGTCGGGCGCACCAACTCTATAACCGGAAAACCCTACAAGGATTCGCCGGCCATAATGACATGGGAGATCGCCAACGAGCCTCGCGCCTTCGGTGAAGATTCGCTGTCGAAAGCGCGCCTCGAAGATTATATCCTCACTTCGGCACGCATAATCAAGGAGATCGACCCGAACCATCTCGTCTCGACCGGTTCGGAAGGGCTTCATGGCTGCGAGCGCGATCTCGATCTCTGGGCGCGCATCCATCAGGCTCCCGAAATCGATTATGCAATACTGCATCTCTGGCCCTACAACTGGCAGTGGGTCGACTCGGCCACAACTGTCAGCGGTGTCGACTCGGCCTGGATGAAGTCGAAGGAATATATCGAGAAGCATATCAACGCCTCCAAGGGCAAGCCTATCGTGCTCGAAGAGTTCGGCTATCCGCGCGATTTCATGAGCTATGCTCCCGGGAGTCCCACGGTCGGGCGCGACAAATTCTTCGAATATGTGCTCGACATGATTTTCAAAGACGGCAAAATCAACGGATGCAATATCTGGGGGTGGGGTGGAACCGCCGTTCCGCGCCACGACACCTGGCAGCCCGGTGATCCCTATACCGGCGACCCGGCCCAGGAGCCTCAGGGCCTGAACTCGGTGTTTACCGCCGACAAATCGACAATAGATATTATCAAACGCTATTCGCGCCGCTGAATGAAAAAGACTGTGCTGTCGGCAGCTCTGTCGGCAATCCTGCTTACCGCCTCCGCCAATGTAAACGACCGCGTGTCGTTTAACGGCGGCTGGCTTTTCGAACTCCAGCCGACGGGAACGACGGTAGTCGACCGTCAGGCGGCTTATACCGATGATTCTTCGTGGCGTTCGCTCGATCTTCCCCACGACTGGGCTGTCGAAGGGGATTTCTCTGAGGATAATCCCTGCGGCACGGGCGGAGGCGCTCTGCCGGGGGGCACGGGATGGTATCGCAAGCATTTCCCGACGCCTGCCGACCTCAGCGAGGGAGGGCGAGTGTTCGTCGACTTCGACGGGGTGTATATGAACTCGACAGTCTATGTCAACGGAAAGAAAGCCGGCGAACGCCCCTACGGCTACTCTTCGTTTTCGTGTGACATAACTCCATATCTGAACCGCGGAGGCGACAACGTCATCGCCGTCAAGGTCGACAACTCGCAGCAGCCCAACTCGCGATGGTATTCGGGCTGCGGAATCTACCGTAACGTTTGGCTTCGGACGACTTCCGGGGTGTTCATGCCTCTGTGGGGAATGCACGCTGTCCCCGTTGTCGGAGCTGACGGAAACGGCACGGTAGATGTCGCTACAGATGTCGAGAATACCGGCAAGAAGAAAAGAGATGTCATTGTAGTCACCTCCCTGCTTGCCCCCGACGGAAGCGTTGCCGCAAAAAAAGAGACGACGGTCGCAGTGAATCCCGGGTCGGTGGCTACTGCCTCGCAGCAGCTCGAAGTCGGCGCTCCGAAACTCTGGTCGCCGAAGTCGCCCGCGCTCTACACTGTCCGCACCGAGCTTTTTTCCGACGGAAAGCGTCAGGGCATATATGAGAGCAAAACAGGCTTCCGCACACTGAAATTCGATGCTTCGGAAGGGTTCTCGATCAACGGAGAGCGCATGAAAATCCGCGGAGTCTGCCTCCATCACGACGCCGGCGCGCTGGGTGCCGTCGTCAACCGGCGCGCAATCGAGCGTCAGCTTCAGATTCTAAAGGAGATGGGCGCCAACGCCGTGCGCACTTCACATAATCCCCCTGCGCCCGAGCTGCTCGACGTGTGCGACTCGCTTGGCATAATGGTCATGGACGAGGCTTTCGATATGTGGCGCAAGAAGAAAAACAAATATGACTACGGCTGTTATTTCAACGAGTGGCACGAACGCGACCTGAGCGACTTCGTCAGGCGCGACCGCAACCATCCGTCGGTAATAATCTGGAGCATCGGCAACGAAATCTACGAGCAGTGGACCCACGCCGACGCCGACACTCTCAGCCTCGACGAAGCAAACAGGCTTCTGCGTCTCGACGACGTTATTGCCCGGAATGATACCTCAATGTCGATTAACTCGCTTCTTACCGCCAAACTTGCCGGTATCGTCCATGCTCTCGATCAGACGCGCCCGGTGACAGCCGGATGCAACGAGCCGTCGCCCGTCAGCCATCTGTTCCGTTCGGGAGCTCTCGATCTTATCGGCTACAACTATTTCGAGAAATGGTATAAGAAAGTTCCTGAAAACTTCCCCGGCAAGCCGTTTATAATAACGGAGAGCGTCTCGGCGCTGATGACGCGCGGCTATTACCGTATGCCCTCAGACAGCCTGTTCGTGTGGCCCACCTATCCAACATTCTCCGATCCGTCGTTCGCCTGTTCGTCCTACGGCAACTGCCATGTTCCCTGGGGCACGACCCACGAGCATTCCATGGCCGACACCGAGAACAATGACTTTATCTGCGGTCAGTTCGTCTGGACGGGCTTCGACTATCTCGGCGAACCTACCCCCTACGGATGGCCCGCGCGCAGCTCATATTTCGGCATCGTCGACCTCGCCGGTTTCCCAAAAGATGTCTATTATATGTATCAGAGCCACTGGCGCGACGATATTGACGTGCTCCATCTTTTCCCTCACTGGAACTGGGAGCCGGGGCGCGAGGTCGAGGTCATGGCCTATTATAACAACGCCGACGAAGTCGAGCTGTATGTCAACGGCCGGTCGCAGGGCGTGCGCCCTCATGAAAAAGGCAGCTGCCGCGCCGTGTGGCGCGTTGTCAGCGAGCCGGGCGTGATAGAGGCAGTCAGCCGCCGCGACGGCCGGGAGGTTGCGCGCCGTCAGGTGAAGACCGCAGGCGCTCCCGCTGCTGTCAGGCTCACTGCCGACCGTCAGGCGATACGCCCCAACGGCGATCTCTGCTACGTGACTGTCGACATCGTTGATGCCGAAGGCAATCTCTGTCCGTGGGCCGAGAACGAGGTGACATTCTCGGTCGGAGGCTCCGGCGAGAATGTCGGCGTCGACAACGGTTCGCCTATATCGCTTGAACGTTTCAAGGCCGACCGCCGCAAGGCTTTCTACGGAAAAGCGCTGCTCATAGTGAAATCTTCCGACACTCCGGGCGAGATTACCGTCTCGGCCACATCGCCCGGCCTGAAATCAGATAAAATAGAAGTAATATCGAAATGACCGATACCGTTCCCGCTTATCTCGACTCGGCGCGCTCTCTCGAAGAGCGCGTCGACGACGCTTTGTTACGCATGACCCTCGAAGAAAAAGTAGCGCTCTGCCATGCTCAGGGCAAATTTTCATCGGCGGGAGTTCCGCGTCTCGGTATTCCCGAGCTCTGGATGAGCGACGGGCCTCATGGCGTCAGGGCCGAGATAAACTGGAACGACTGGAACTATTCGGGCTGGACGAACGACGCCTCTACGGCCTTCCCGGCTCTGACGGCGCTCGCGGCGACATGGAACCGCGCTCTCGCAGCTCTTTACGGCCGCAGTGTCGGCGAGGAAGCCCGCTATCGCCATAAAGATGTATTGCTCGGCCCCGGTGTGAATATCTGCCGGACGCCTCTCAACGGCCGAAACTTCGAATATATGGGGGAAGACCCGTTTCTTGCCGGAGAGCTCGCTGTGCCGTATATCCGCGGAGTCCAGAGCAACGGCGTTGCTGCCTGCCTGAAGCATTTTGCCCTCAACAATCAGGAGAAATGGCGCGGCAATGTCAATGTGACGCTCTCCGACCGCGCCCTGTTCGAAATCTATCTGCCCGCTTTCCGCCGCGGTGTCGCCGACGGCGGAGCGTGGGCCGTCATGGGCGCATACAACAGGATATGGCATCAGCACTGCTGCCATAACGACAGGCTGCTCAACGGAATCCTGCGCGACAGCTGGGGGTTCGACGGAGTCGTCATAACCGACTGGGGCGGTGCCCACGACACCCGCGATGCAGCGCTGAACGGTCTCGACATCGAGATGGGTTCATTTACCGACGGACTGACCTCCGACGCGGGCCATGGTTTCGACGACTATTATCTCGCGCGCCCTTTTCTTGAGATGATCCGCGGCGGGGAGCTGCCGGAATCTGTGGCCGACGAAAAGGCCCGGCGGATACTGCGCCTGATTTTCCGTACCGCCATGAATGCGGGCCGATCCTTTGGCCGCGGGCCGTGCCCCGACCACTATGCCGCCGCGAAGGCTGTGGCCGATGAGTCGATAGTGTTGCTCAGGAACAACGGACTGCTGCCGCTCGAACCGCGTGAGGGACTGAAGCTGCTCGTCGTGGGCGAGAACGCCGTCCGGCGCCTCAACGAGGGGGGCGGCTCATCGGAGTTGAAGGCTAAGGATATGTTCACGCCTCTCGACGCCCTGCGAGAAGTCTACGGCGCTGAAGTAGAATACGCCGCAGGCTACCGCTCCGGCCGGCCTATGCTCGCCGAAGAGGATGTTATTCCCCCCGCCGAGCTTGAGGAACTTCGCCGCGAGGCTGTGGAAAAGGCGCGCCGGGCCGACGCCGTCATCTATATCGGCGGACTCAACAAGAATGCTTTTCAGGACTGCGAGTCGACCGACCGACGCGATTACAGCCTTCCGTGGGGTCAGGACGAGCTTATCGAAGCGCTGGCCGCGGCCAATCCGAATCTCATCGTGGCCAATATGTCGGGCAACGCCTATGCAATGCCATGGGCCGACAGGGTCGGTGCTATCCTGCAGTGCTGGTATCTCGGCACGATGGTGGGACCTGCTATGGCCGGCGTTATCTCGGGGCGCGTCAATCCTTCGGGCAAACTTCCGATCTCCTTCCCGGAACGTCTCGAAGACTGCGGCGCCCACAGTTTCGGTCCTGCGGCATATCCAGGCATCGAAGGTGAGACAGCCGGATCGGCCGCCGACGACCTCAAAGGCGCTGATGTCAGCGCCGGTAACGACCCTGAAGTCGAATATCTCGACGATATTTTCGTCGGCTACCGCTGGCACGACACCATGCGTATACCCGCGCTTTTCCCATTCGGCCACGGACTCAGCTATACGACATTCGCCCTGACCGATGCCCGTCTGTCGGCGCGCGAGATGACCGACGACAGCTCAATAGAAGTAAGCGTCGACGTTACCAACACCGGCAGCCGCGCCGGCAGCGAGACCGTCCAGCTCTATATCGCCGACGACGAATCGGCCCTTCCGCGCCCGGCCAAAGAGCTGAAAGGCTTCGAAAAGATACGCCTCGAACCCGGAGAGACAGCTACTGTCACGTTCGTTATCACGGCTCCTATGCTGAGCTACTACGACGATCGCGTTGCCGAATGGGTCGCCGAGCCGGGAACGTTCCGCGCCATTGTTGGCGCATCTTCGGCTGACATCTCCGTCTCGCTCCCGTTTAAGCTGAGCGGTGTGTTATGTGATTGAATAGCAATAATATACTGGAACAGATTGTCATCGGTTACTCGGTTATTTCTACGTAATTGCCCTCGGGGTCGGCAATGGCGCATTCATAATAGCCGTCGCCGGTAGTGCGCGGAAGGCTCAGTATTGTGATGCCGTCTTCCTTGAACCGTCTTGCCATATCGTCAACGATCTCCTTGCTGCCCACGGAGATGGCGAAATGAGCCAGCCCTTTCAGATCGCCTCTGCTTGCCGGTGCGTTTTTTCCGGGTATGTTCATTATTTCGATACGCGCTTCTCCATCTTCAAAAGACAGAAAATATGAGCTGAAATCCTTTTTAGGATTGACATACCTGTCATTGCATGACATATTGAAATACTCCATATAAAATCGGCGGAGCAGTTCGATGTCTTCAGCCCAGATTGCTACATGGTCGATCTTCATCTTTAGCCTGTCAGTTATTTTCAGCATTGTTTTTCAGCCACAGCGATCTGCGGGCGTCAGGCATATGTTTGACGGTAAAGTCTTCAAACGTAGCTTTGAATCCGTTTCCATCCGGACAGGCGGCGAACATACCGATCTTCACGGGATGGTTCGCCTCGATCCAGGCATTGCGCATCATATGATATTCCTTGTCGTCGAAAGAATAGAATATTTCTATTGCATCGAGGCGGCGCACAGCCTTTATCCAGAGGTGTTCGACAGGGCGGTCGAGAGCTATTACACTCCAGTCTGAAGTTTTGTGGGTGACAACAGTGCTGAGATTGTATTTGCCATCGACGAACTCTATGCCGGTCTTGATATAGTTTTCGTGGTCGAGGCGTATCATCATTCCTGCCTGATCAAACCTTACCTTGTAGTCTCCCGAGATTTTCACCTTAGCTTCGAATTCTCCACCATATTCGGCATAATAGAACGGGGCGTCGTCGACTGTGAAACCGTAATGTGATATGCGCCAGTAATCACTGTTTGGCGTCACATTCATTGTCAGAGTCCTGCCGTTGATCTGCCAGTTGTCGGGCTCATTAAACCAGTTCATCTTTTCGAGAGATTGGGCAAACCCACAAAGTCCGGATAAAAACAGGATCGCCGAGAGTAGAGTTTTCTTTTTCATATCAGGTTTTATTGTTTTATTAGAGGATACTGTCACAATCGAATGGCAGAAATGCCGCTGTCATCTTCCGGCATCTTTGTTTATAACCATTCGTTTGATTAACTTTGCAAAGATAATAAGCTAAACAGTAACAGCCAATGGTCAGAAATAACCATTTTGCGGGTAACCGGAAAACGCTCGACAAATTGCTCCGGGGTGGGTCTCGGTTCGGGGAATGCGTCCCGTTGCCTGATATTTTAGCTCATGTCAGTTTTTGGGCCCGGATAGAGAATGTTCTGATTGTGGTCAGCGATATGGCTGATGGCACGAGTCACATCGTGGACGGAGGTTTTATGCGCAATCTTAATATTGGCAATTATCAGCAGGAAAACTCAATATGGGAAAACAGGATTTTTTCTCTGATGTCGCCTGAAGAACAGGAGGAAAAGTATATCGCCGAACTGCGTTTTTTTCATTATCTGAGGCATTTACCCAAAAGTAAGAAAACTCAGTACTATCTCATTTCGAAATTGCGATTCCGTTTTTCCGACAATGAAACTCATGATGTCTTGCATCGTATGTTCTATATATTTGACGAGACGATGGAGAATGTAAGATATGCTGTCTGTGTTTATGGCCCTTTGCTTTTTGATTTCAAAGGGAAAAGTTTTGCAGTAAATTCGATTACCGGAATAAAGGAAGAGCTAACAGTCACAGGGAATGACTCAATTTTAAGTCGCCGCGAGCGCCAGATACTCTCGATGATAGATATGGGAATGAAAAGTGGGGAAATCGCCGGTCAGTTGAACATCAGCGTTCACACCGTAAGCCGCCATCGTCAGCAAATCATCGGCAAACTCCAGGTGAAGAATACCCACGAAGCCTGTCGTATAGCCAAGTCGATGGGATTGCTTTAATGCTTTAATAG
>DBGBEM010000287.1:0-1282 GCA_048477235.1 Muribaculaceae bacterium
CTCCAGATTATCGCTACAAACAGCAATCCATGGGTCGACTATTCGATAGCATACGATCCATCAAAGGACATTTTGGCAGCGAAATGCCCTGTTTTTGCCGCATACGGCAGTCTCGACCGTCAGGTTACCCCCGTCAACTACGAGGCGATGTGCCGCTACAGATCCGACGACGACGTGCGCCTGTTCGAGGGACTGAACCATCTTTTCCAGCACGCCGTCAGCGGAGACCTGTCGGAATACGGCGAAATTTCAGAGACAATCTCGCCCGAGGTGCTCGAAGCCATCGCCGCCTTCGCTACCCGCTGACCAGACGGCGGCGACGACTCGAGTTCGCACGACAAGCGCCTCACGGCGCTTGTCGCGCGCTTTCAGCCAGACCTTTTGAGCTCAAGAAAGTAGATGAAACCGGCGTCAGAAACGTCCCTACGCCCAGACAGGATAATTTGCTCGGGAGAATTTTAAGTTAATCGCATTGAGATGTCACGCATACAGCGCTTGTCGCAGATGTTAGACTACGTATTGAAAGCTCGGTCCCGAAAATTTCAATCAAAAAAGAGAGCGTATCAGAATTCTGATACACCCTCTCTCTTGGTTCGTTGGGTATTGCGGATCAGCGGCGGCGCGATTTGCGGCGGCTCGCTTTCTTCGACGATTTTTTCGCGGTTGCCTTGGCGGCTTTCACCCCTTTCGATTTCGAGGCGCGAACACGCGGGCCATATTTGACGCCGCGTTCGTAGGTGGCCTTGTTGAATGCGAAGACATCTTTGTGGGTGGTGAAGTTGCTGAAGTCGATGATAGCGGCGGGATTGATGGCAAGTCCCATGTAGCGTGTCTCGAAGTGGAGATGCGGGCCTGTCGAACGGCCTGTGTTTCCGCCTAAGGCGATGGGGTCGCCGGCTTTCACGCGCTGGTTGGGTTTGCAGAGATGGCGGCTGAGGTGACCGTAGACGGTTTCGAGGCCGTTGTCGTGGCGGATGACTACGTAGTATCCGTAGCCGCGGGCCTCATATTTGGTAAGACGCACTTTGCCATCGAAGGCGGCGCGGACGGTGTCGCCGACCGAAAGGCGCAGGTCGGTGCCGCGGTGCATGCGTCCGAATTGCGGGCGCCAGCCGTAGGGCGAGGTCACTTCGCCGCGCACGGGAGCGCAGAAGCCGGTGACGTCGATATTCTTTGTGGCGGGAATGACTACGTCGCCGTAGGGATTCACGCGGTCGCTGTTCCAGTATTGGCCGAAAATATCAGCTTCGTCTTCGCGCTCGGCGACTTCGCGCTGCAGCTC
>DBGBEM010000288.1:0-1349 GCA_048477235.1 Muribaculaceae bacterium
CTCGTGTGGGGCGGAATAGTCGGCGCCGTCATCGGCCTCATCATAGGCTGGAGGATTATCGTCAACCACCTCCGCCTGCTCGACACCCTCCGCCGCTCGCTCGAAGACTGACGCCGGTTTGCGGATTGGCGGTAATTTCACTATCTTTGTGGAAAATTTTTGTTATGGCTCAGAAACCGTCTATTCCTAAGGGAACCCGCGACTTCGGCCCTGCCGAAATGGCCCGCCGAAACTATATTTTCGACACAATCCGCAGTGTGTTCGCTCTTTATGGCTACCGCCAGATCGAGACTCCGGCAATGGAGAACCTGTCTACGCTGATGGGAAAATACGGCGAAGAGGGCGACAAGCTGCTCTTCAAGATTCTGAATTCCGGCAACTTCATGCGCGGCATCGACCCGGCGCTTCTCGACGGCAGCGACGAGAACGCCGCCCGGCTCGCCTCGCGTCTCTGTGAGAAAGGACTGCGCTATGACCTGACTGTGCCGTTCGCCCGTTTCGTGACCATGCACCGCAATGATCTCCAGTTCCCGTTCAAGAGATACCAGATTCAGCCCGTATGGCGCGCCGACCGTCCTCAGAAAGGGCGCTACCGCGAGTTCTACCAGTGCGACGCCGACGTCGTCGGCTCTGACTCGCTTCTCAACGAGGTCGAACTGCTTCAGATGATCGACGAGGTATTCACGCGCCTCGGAGTTGCCATAACAATAAAGCTCAATAACCGCAAGGTGCTCGCCGGTATCGCCGAGATGATCGGCCGTCCCGACAAGCTCATCGATATCACAGTCGCCATCGACAAGCTCGACAAGATAGGGCTCGACAACGTCAAGGCCGAGCTAATAGAGCGCTCTCTTACCCCCGCAGAGGTTGAGCGCCTCATGCCCGTTCTGAGCATCTCCGGCTCGACCGACGAAAAGCTCGACGCCCTCGGGAAAGCTCTCGCCGGAGTAGAGACCGGCCTCAAAGGAATCGAGGAACTGCGCACCGTCACTACCCTCGCCTCTTCGCTCCGCTGCGACCTCGAGCTCGATTTCTCGCTGGCTCGCGGACTGAATTACTATACCGGCACAATTGTCGAAGTCAAGGCCCGCGACGTCGAGATAGGCTCTATCTCGGGCGGCGGCCGCTACGACAATCTGACCGGCGTATTCGGTATGCCGGGCGTGTCGGGGGTCGGAGTCAGCTTCGGCGCCGACCGTATCTACGATGTCCTTAACGCCCTCAGTCTCTATCCCGCCGACCTTCTCAGTTCGACCCGCGTTTTGTTCGTCAACTTCGGCGACGAACTCGCTCCGGCTGTCATCGGCGCCTTGTCGAAAGTGCGCGCCGCGGGAATCCCGGCAGAGATC
>DBGBEM010000289.1:0-2636 GCA_048477235.1 Muribaculaceae bacterium
CCCATTATCATTGGCGGCGTCAATATGGGAGGTGGCGGAGGCGGTGGCTTCGGCGGCGGCAGCTTCGGCGGCGGATTCTCGGCCGGCGGAGGCGCGTCGGGCGGATGGTAAGTTTTCTCGGAATATATAATTAACGCGGGACGCATTGGGCGCCCCGCGTTGATTATATGGGAGACTGACAGATCAGAAAAGATAGGCGGCGGTTACTGTCCAGTAGCGGTTTTTGCCGTCGATGTCGACGCCATTGTCCATAACGCCTACTGCTTCGAGCGACTTGGTGAGTCCGAGGCCGTAGGATGCGGCGACCTGAACTTTCGAGAAGAGCTCGACGCCGAAGCCGAAGTTCCATGCTACGTCGCATGATTTGTTCTTCAGGAATGAGTTGACGGCTTTGCGGCTTGTCAGAAAGGCTACGCTCGGGCCGGTTGTGACGAACGGGCGGATGATGCGCTCGATGGCCGGAATCGACAGTTTATATTTCAGGTTGAGCGGAATTTCGATATAGTCGCGGTTGACGCTGAGGTTCTCATTGTCCATCTCGCTGAGGAAGCGCGTGTTGCGGCGCACATACATAGCAGAGAGGTCGAAGCCTACGCCGATCAGAGGGGCGGTGAACTCACACATTACGCCGCCGGTGAATCCGGCGCGGTTGTCGCTGTCGAAGATGTCTTTGTTGAAATGGAGCTGCGACACGTCCATACCGAGTTTCACTCCGAAGTGGAATCCTCCGGCCTGGGCGGGAATGCCGAATGCGGCAGTCAGAAGTGCCACGATAGCGATAATTTTCAGTCTTTTCATTAGGAATACTGTGTTGTGGGTTAAAAATTATGAAGCCTATCCGCGGCGACATTGCCGCGGGTAGGCTTCGTGCAAGCTGAAGTTAGGTCGGATTATTTGTCCTGACGCTCATATTTGAGTGTCATTGAGGGTTGGTCGCAGACTTCCGAAGATCCGAAATACTGGATCGGCCCGGGATATACGTAAGCGGTTTCGACGGCCCACTGATCGCGTTTGGCGGCGAATTTCTTGAACGGGGTGCCGTTGAGCTTCACGAGTGCTTTCTGGATAACGGGCTTCATCTTTCCGTTACGGCGCTCCATGTTCATGAGCATCGTGATAGGCACACCTCCGGGAATCCACTGCACGCTCGGTTTGGTCAGGTCGCGCAGAAGTGTCATGTAGCCCGTTACGCCGGCTTTGATAAGGCAGGCGGCGTTGTAGCCGAGGCCGTAGCAGTAGTCAGCATCGAAGTTCGACGGATCGGCGCAGCGTCCCTCATAGCCGAAGAAGTGGTGCATAGTGGCGAACTTGCCGTCGTATTTACCTTCTTCGCGCATCTCTTCGAGGCGGTTTGCAACCATACGCGAGATGAGTTTCTCGGTCTCGATGAGCGAAACCTGAACATTGCCGTGGGGGTCGCGGTCGAGAGTGAGCTGGCGGGCGACGTCGGCAGGGAGTGAGGCGTAGGTCTTGGCGTTGTCTTTGCTGAGATGGTCGATGACATACTGGCGCATTTCCTTCGGCTCCATGTCGGCGATCTTCGAATCGTGGGCAAGGAGGTCGTTGAGTTCGGCGATGAGGGCTTTAACGGCCGGGATGAACTCGATGAGGCCTTCGGGAATGAGCACTGAGCCGAAGTTCATGCCTTTCGAGGCGCGCTTGGCAACAATGTCGGCGATATAATTGACGATGTCGAGAAGCGATTTGTTCTCGGCCTCGACTTCTTCGCTGATGATGCAGACGTTGGGCTGGGTCTGAAGGGCACATTCGAGAGCGATATGGCTGGCAGAGCGGCCCATCAGTTTAATGAAATGCCAGTATTTCTTCGACGAGTTACAGTCGCGCTGGATATTGCCGATAAGCTCGCTGTAGACTTTGGTAGCGGTGTCGAAGCCGAAAGATGTCTCGATTATATCGTTCTTGAGGTCACCGTCGATTGTCTTCGGGCAGCCGAGCACCTGAATGTCGCTGCCGATCGATTTGTAGTATTCGGCGAGAACTGCGGCGTTGGTGTTTGAGTCGTCGCCGCCGATGATTATGAGAGCCTTGATTCCGAGCTCGTTGAGAATCTCAAGACCTTTGTCGAACTGCTCTTTGGTTTCGAGCTTCGTGCGTCCCGAACCAATGATGTCGAAACCGCCGGTATTACGGTATTCGTCGATGATGTCGGCAGTCAGCTCAACATATTTGTGGTCGACGAGACCGGCGGGGCCCATGAGGAAACCGAAAAGGCGGCTTTTGCGGCTGATTTTTTTGATACCGTCCAAAAGACCGCAGATAACATTGTGGCCGCCGGGAGCCTGGCCGCCGCTGAGGATAACGCCTACGGTCAGGGGCGTGTTGCTTGTCGGAGCAACGGGGTGGGGGTCTTCCTTGAAGCTCAGTTCGGGCAGACCGTATGTGTTCGGAAACAGCTTTTTGATTTCTTCGCAGTCGGCGGCTGACGTTGTCGGTTTGCCTTCAACGGCAACCACAGGCCCCGTAAGCTCTACGGGGAGCTTCGGACGATAAGCCATGCGAATTTTCTGCAAGGCACTCTTTTTCATTATCTTATGACTTAGTTTAGTGTAATATTATGAACGTATTGAAAACTATATGCAAAGTTCGCGATTTTTTGCTAAACTATGCTTAACAAT
>DBGBEM010000290.1:0-11491 GCA_048477235.1 Muribaculaceae bacterium
TTCAAGAAATACAGATGAAACTAAACAGAAGACCGCGCGAAAAACTAAACTTCGCTACTCCTATTGCCGTATTCAACAAATTTTTTCAGTAATTTCGCATCCGCCAGTTGACTTCGCCGATGATTTCCGGGAAGCGGGATATTTTGAGGGTCGGGCTTTTTTCGCTACTTTTGCAGCCGAAAACGCAAACTAATAATGAAAGTACTAAAATTCGGAGGTACTTCGGTCGGGACGATAGCGTCGCTGACCAATGTCAAAGCTATCGTCGAGGGATGCCGCGGCGAACAGGCGATTGTAGTTGTTTCGGCATTGGGAGGCCTGACCGACAAACTTATAGCCACATCCCGGCTTGCCGCGTCGGGTCTGACGGCAGAATGGCGCGAAAGCCATTCGTCGATGGTCGGACGCCACCGCGAGATTATCGCGGCGATGATACCCGACAACCGTCGCAGCGCCGTAGAAAATGAAGTCGGCGTCCTTCTCGAGAGCCTTGCGGAGGAATTTTCAGATATCGAAAAGCGCGGCGAAGTCGACACCGAAGCCTCTGACCGCGTTGTTTCGTTCGGCGAAAGAATGTCGAGTGTTATCGTGACGAATATGCTCGACGATGCCGTGCGCTTCGACTCGCTTGATTTCATAAAGACAATAACACGCTACGGCCGCCATGCGCTCGACAACGACGCGTCGCAGCCTCTCATACACGCCGCTTTCGACAACTGGGACGGCGCAGTGGCCGTTGTTCCGGGCTTCATAGCCCGCGAAAGCACCGACGACCACATAACCAACCTCGGGCGCGGCGGCAGCGACTACACGGCCGCGATTCTGGCAGCAGCCCTCGGAGCGCGCGTGCTCGAGATATGGACCGACGTCGACGGCTTCATGACGGCCGATCCGCGAGTGATTCCCACGGCCGAGGTTGTCGGAAGCATGTCGTTTGTCGAAGCCATGGATCTCTGCAACTTCGGCGCAAAGGTCATTTATCCGCCGACAATCTACCCCGTGTTCCACAAGAACATCCCTATCTACATCAAGAACACCTTCAACGCCGAAGCTCCGGGCACACGTGTGGCCGAACGCACGGGCCGGCCCGACGAAGAGGGAGGCTTCAAGGGGGTTTCGTCGACAAAGGGCCAGTGCATGATTATTCTCGAAGGAAATCTGCTTCAGACGGTCGACTCTCTGGAAAACAGAATGCTGAACGCCCCGGGGCGCGAAGGTATCGACGTTTTCCCGGTAAATCTCTACCCCTACAGTGCCACAACCGTAGCCCTCTCTGTGAAAGAAGACGCAGCCGACAGGGCAGTAAAGACAATCCGCGACGAATTTTCGGAAGAAATCGAACAGGGGGGCATAAGGGAAATCAAAGTCTTGCCGGGCATGGCTCTGGTAGCTGTCGTAGGCCGCGACCTCATGAAAGACATATCGCTGAGAAGCCGGATATTCGAACTTCTCAGCGACAATGGAATGACAATCGAGGCTTTCTCGCGCGAGGCGAGCGACACAAACCTCTCGTTTCTTATTTCAGGCGACAGCCTTCAGCCGGCTATGCGGATCATCCACGACACTATGCTTGCCGAATGCCCGTCGCGTCCGATCGCGGCGCCCGAGCGATCCGTGCCTGAAGAATAATCGGTTTTACTTTTCGAGCGAATCAACCCAGGCGGCGATACTGTCGGGCGACGTGCCGTTGAGCAGACGTCCGCCGATGAATTTCACTGCCGGATACTCTTTCGCGAGCGCCGTGTCGCAGGGCTCGATGGGACTTCCGCCTGAAGTGGCGAAGGTGGCCACGCGCTTTCCGCTGAGATCGTATGTATCGAAGAAGGTCTCGATAATACGCGGAGCGACATACCACCATATAGGATAGCCCACGAAAACGAGGTCGTAGTCGGCCGGATTGAAGTCCATCGGTTTAATAGCCGGACGCGCCGACGAATCGCGCATCTCGACCGACGAGCGCGACTGCTTGTCGTGCCAGTCGAGATCGGCCTCGCTGTAGGCCTCTGTCGGCTGAATCTCGAAAAGGCGTGCACCGGCGGCGCGGGCCACTTCTTCGGCCGCAGCCCGGGTTGTTCCCGTTGCCGAAAAATAAACTACAGCTGTTCGTGTTGAATCTGTTTTCTGTTTCATTTCAGAAGATGCCGTTTTGCTGTTTGAGCTGCACGCTACCGCGCAAAGTCCCACAACAGCGATGAGTGTCAGAAAAATCTTACGCATGGATTATTTTGAGAGTTTATCGTATTCTTCGTCGGTGACAGGCTCGAGCCATTCTGTCGAAGTATTCTCGCCGGGCACGCCGAAAGCGAGATGGGAGAACCATGAATCGGCCTGAGCACCGTGCCAGTGCTTGACATTGGCGGGGATGTTGATTACGGTTCCGGGCAGAATCTCGACGGGAGCCTTACCTTCTTCCTGATACCAGCCCCGGCCTGCGACACCGATAAGCATCTGGCCGCCCCCTTTCGAGGCGTGATGGATATGCCAGTTGTTGCGGCAGCGCGGCTCGAAGGTGACATTGGAGCATGGAATCTGCTCGGTAGCCACCGGCGCGAGGTAGCTGTTGCCGATAAAGTATTCGGCGTATGCGGTGTTCGGCTCGCCGATCGGGAAAATCATCTCCTGCTGGAAGCGCTCTTTTTCGGTAGCGGTGTCGGCAGGATCGGCCCACACTTCTTTAGCGATGCGGAAACCGGCCCATGCGTTGGGCCATCCGGCATAGAAAGCGGCCTGAGTCAGAAGAGCGGCGATCTCCTTGCGGGTAATTCCGTGCTTCTTGCCCATTTCGAGATGAGAGCGGAACGACGAATCGATCATTCCCTTTCCGAGCAGAATCGAGATTGTGACCATGCTGTGGTCATGAAGACTGAGAGTCGTATCGTTCCAGACAGCTTCTCCAAAGAGGACGTCGTCGTTGAGTTCGGCGAACTTCGGAGCGAAGTCGCCCAGAACAGTGCGTCCCGCCGTTTGCGTTATTTTTTGCTGTGCCATGACGTTAGTGGTTATGAATGTTAATAAGATTGCCGATAAAGCGGCTGTGAATCTATTCATTTCCGGGATGCATTGGTTATCGACGCAAAATTATGTCAAATCCGCCATCTGCAAATAACGCGAATGGCGGATTTTAATACCAATATTACTGATTCAGGATTTCGGCCTCGCGGTTTTCTGAGGCCGCAATGGGCTGTGACCGAGACTAAGATGACAGTCGCTCATTTCGAGCGGCGTCAGTCGGCGCGCGCCTGCGATAGGCCGTTTTTCAATCTTTTTCATGTCGTGAAGCGGGTTTCAATGAATCGAAAGCGTTAAGAAACAGCAAGGCAGCCGGATAGCTCAGCGCGAGAGCGACGAGCGATGATATGCCGGAGAAAACACCGTGCCACAGACCTCCCAGAAGGTAACAGAAGAACATGGCCCAGAGTGTCGCCTGAACGATAACGCAGAGCGTACACCACGACCGGGCGCGGAACCGCTGATACCAGATGCTCCAGACCGTGAACGGCAGGCAGCAGGCATTCAGCAGCGCCAGATGGCCCCATTGCGACGGAAAAACAAGCAGCACGGCCAGCGAGATGCTGAAATATGAGAATCCGACCTCACTCCAGCTGAAAAGTCCGAAGAATTTCGACGCTTTCTTCTCCATTATCGAGTCGCAGCCGCCGGCCTGAAGAACGCCGCAGACGTGTTCGGCAGCGCGGTCTTTGATGCCGAGCGACTTGCGCAGCAGAAGCACCGACGCTGCGAGCCCTATGAGGTTGAAGACGACCAGCGCGCAGGCACCCCACGAATGGAACAGGCCGCGCGTAACGAAGAAGTAGGCCGCGACAAGAATCATACACGCTGCCATCACCCACGTCTTGGCGGCCGAAGCCGTGTCGACTGCGCGATGAAGAAGATAGTCGGGCTCGCAGGCCCCGTCGCCGGGATAGCAGACCATCACGATTCCGTTGAAAAGTCTGTCGAAACGACTGCGGTTCAGCGCCTTCGCGATTCCTCCATCGAGATATTCCACCCTGTCGCCATCGACTCCGGTGACAACGATATAGCGTCCTCCTACTCCCGCAAAAAACGGGAGAGGCATATCCTCGGGCAGCGCATGGTCTTTCAGCTCGTAAGCCTCGCTGTCGATGCCGTAGCTCTTCAGCAGCTTGCTCAGTCCGAACAGCGAACGGAACGGCATCGCGCGGAATTCGCTGTTAGTGAACCGGACGGTATGGTTCACCCCCAGTGCCGACAGAATATCGCAGGCAGAAGTCGGAATCTCTTTCATAGGCAGGCGAAAATATTACATCTGCGCACGGATCTTCGACAGCAGAGCCTGTCCGTCGATCTCGCCGCTGTGGCGCCACACTTCCTTGCCATTGCTGTAGAGGATAAACGTCGGTATTGTCGACACACCCTGACTGTCGGCAAGCGAATTGTTCTCGTCGATATCGAACTGATAGACATCGGCCTGTCCATCGAGAAGCTCTTTGATTTCAGCCACGACAGGCATCATGCGCTGGCAATGGGGGCACCATGAAGCGTAGAATTCAACCAGAACGGTTTTGCTCGAATTGATAAGTTCAGAATAATTCATAAAGCAGGAAATAGTAAAAGATTAAAAACTAAATGATAAACCCGCGCCGGGCGCCTTTGGTTCACTCGGCATGACATCATAATCGGACATCACCCGCTCGTCATAGTAATATTTTAGAATAAAATTTGGATTAATAATTATTTTTATATACTTTTGCAGCACTAATACTTACAATTCTTCTATTTACTAACTAACTTATTCTTATGAAACACCTGTTACTCTCACTTGCTTCAGTAGCCCTGCTCTCTTCGCCGGCAACAGCACAGCTCCATTCTACAGCAGGAAAGGCGCCCGTCGGCCATTCCGACGCCGCCAGAATGGAGATTTCCCGGAATTTCAAGACACTGGCAACGCCCCTGTCACGTGCCGCCGAGACCGTAACCGTCAAACCCGTTGTCGGTGGAGGCATCTCGCTTGTTATGGCAACAGCAGTCGTTGACGGCAAGGTTGTCAGCTACGGTGCTCAGACCGAAGAAGGGAAAGAGTTCTCGTTTGAGCTCCCGGCCGGCAAATACGATATGCTCGGGTTCGGATATAACGACGACCTTTCGTGTGCATATCTCGTTTATCAAGGTGGTGTAGATCTTGCCGAAGGCTCGGCGCCGGTGTTCAACTCGGCTGACGCCACCTCGCGCATCGACTTCAAGCTGATGTCTCCCACGGGTAAAGAGCTGATGATGCCCTCTGACGACGGCTCAGTCGAAGGGAACTGCTGCATAGGCGACGCCTTCAACATGATAAGCTATAACGGCGAGCTGGTGCTCTATGCCGACGTAACTCTCTTCGGCGACGGGCAGCGCTACCTGATGACGAACTTCACCGAGAGCAATTACGGATTCACACGCCTTCAGTCGATGGCCTCTCAGGAAGGATTCCTCCAGATGGTCATTCCTGTAGACTTCAGCAAAAGTGTGGCTACGAACGATGTCAGCCAGTGGCAGGTTGCCTCGCTGGATTTCGCAAAGACTCCCAAACAGCTGTTCTGGGACAACCTCATGATTGAGATGGGAGCCGACCCGGAAACCGACACCTATAATTTCGGACAGTTCGGAATAACCTACAACGGTGCAACCTTCGGCATCGGTGGTCTCGGAATGGACGGCAACAAATATACTGCCGCCACCGTAGGCGTGAACCGTCCCGCCGACTATACAGGGCCGTTCGACTATATACTCTTCCCGATGGGAGCAGCCGTCTGCGGCGACAATTCGACAATTATCGGAATGCCTCTGCGCGGCTCGTCGGAAGGACTCGTTCAGCTCGGGCTGAATCCGTTGAGCAGCACTGATTTCATGTATTCGGTAGAAGACCAGACCTTCGGCAACGGCAATCCCAACCTGCCGACTGCCGTTCCCACCGCCAGACTCGCCAACTGCACACCGACACTGACTGTCTTTCCCGACTTCACTCCCGCCAATTTCGGCTATACCGGCCGTCACGGCGAGGCGCTGACTATCGACTCATGGTATATGCCTGACAACATCGATCCCGAAGGTCTCGATATGGTAGGGCCGGCCACCAATATTGTCAACGTCTACTGGGGAGATCAGAGTCTCGGCGATTTCCGCGAGAACGTCGACTGGGATCTCGGAGGCGACAATGACTACCGCGTTGACTACTTCACCGGCAATGTCAGCATTGACGGCAATATCGGAGGCCATAACCATGGTATACTCACCTTCAACAGCGAAACCTACGGCAAGAAGATTCCCACCGTCACCCTGCTTCAGGTATTCGACAACGAAGGAAATCAGACTGACCGCCTCACCGACCCCGAAGGCGCCAGCCTCGGACTCTATGCGACAACACTGGAATTCACCGTTGTCGATATCGATCCTCTCTACATTTATTCGAAACCGGCCTCGGTGAAGATCGAGTATGCGCCCTACACCAGCCCTGACTACAAAGAGCTGACCGTGGTAGCCGATCCGTCGAAAGACTGGACTCCCGGCTGGGGTTCATACTACACAGCACAGCTCTCGGGGGTCAATGATCCGGCCCCCTACGGATGGTATGACCTGCGCATCACAGTGACCTCCGAAGAAGGAGCCTCGCTCCAGCAGATCGTTTCTCCCGCATTCAACATCCCCGCATTCACAGGCATTGAAACCGTCGAGAGCAACGACACCGACGCTCCTGCCGTCTACTACAACCTTCAGGGCCAGCGCGTCGACAACCCTGCCGCCGGACAGATCGTCATCCGTCGTCAGGGCTCCAAAGCAACGAAAATCATTCTCTGAAATCCTCACCACGAAGAAACCCGGGGGCGCAGATCCGCCTCCGGGTTTCTTTATGTCGCTATCTGATAAGGTTAGTTGTAGAGGAAGCGCTTGATGGAGCGCTTGGGGGTCTTCTCGAACTCGGTCGGGCGCAGCTGAATCTTGTCGATACGCTCGTAGGGGGCGACTTTCTTGTTGAGCTCCTTGCGGATGGCCTCCATGACTGCCGGAAGCTGCTCGGTGGTTATTCCGTCGCGGTCGACGACCTCATAGTCGGGATAGACGAGCGCCACGAGACTGCGCCCGCGCTCAACGACGAGGCTCTCGGCGACATACTGCATGTTGTTGAGCTTGGCCTCGATCTCTTCGGGATAGATATTTTGGCCGGTGGCGGTCAGGATCATCGTCTTATAGCGTCCTTTGATAAAGAGCGTTCCGTCGGGCGTGCGGGTTCCCATATCGCCCGTGTGAAGCCATCCGTCGGGGTCGAGCACGGCCTGAGTGGCCTCTGGATTCTTATAGTAGCCCTTCATGACGTTCTGCCCTTTGACACATATCTCGCCGGGGACGTTGACGGGGTCGGAGCTGTCGATTCGCGAGTGCATGATTCCGGGGAGCGTGCGCCCGCTTGAGCCGCAGATAAACTCGCGCCAGTAGGTGTAACTGATCAGCGGCCCGCATTCTGTCATTCCGTAGCCGACAGTAAAGGGGAAATTGATCTTATGGAGGAACTGTTCGACCTCGGCGTTGAGCGGCGCTCCGCCGACGATAACCTGCGAGAACTCGCCGCCGAAGGCCTTGACGAGCTTGGCGCGTATCTTGTTGTAGACGATCCTGTCCATCAGAGGCACAGCCATCATCCGCTTTATCGACTTGCGTTCGAGCATCGGAGCTATCTGCTTCTTGTAGATCTTCTCGAGAATGAGCGGCACACACAATATAAGGTTCGGACGGACTTCGCTGAATGCCTTGACGAGCAGAATCGGAGTAGGCATCTTGTCGAGAAGTGTAACGTGGGAACCGGCGCCGAGCGGGGTCAGCATATCGAAAGCGGCTCCGTAGGCGTGGGCCAGCGGCAGAAACGCCAGACAGCGCGAACCGCTGAAATGGAGGCGCGAGCGAACGCCGTAATACGTGTTTCCGGCCAGATTGTCGAGCGTCAGCATGACGCCTTTCGAGAAGCCGGTGGTGCCGGACGTATAATTTATCTCAGCGACAGTCTGAGGATCAATCAGAGGATATTTGACATTCTCGCGCCGGAAGCCTTCGGGATAGACCTTGGCGAAGGCCGCGGGAAGGGCCTCAATTGCCTTTCGGGCGCGCCCGCGGTTGGCGGGATGCTCGCCGAGCAGCGAGCGGTCGTCGAGCGATAACGCCGCCTTAAGCCCCGGCATACGGTCGAAATTCATGTGCTCCCACACGCTTCCCGACACAAACAGCAGAACCGATCCGCTGTGGTTGATGATATGCATCGCGTCTTCGGGATTGAACTCCGCCAGAACGGGAACCACGATTGCGCCGTAGGTCAGCGTGGCCATATAGCTGACTACCCACGAGACTGTGTTCTTGCCCATGACGGCGATCTTGTCGCCACGCTTGACGCCAAAGAGGCGGAACAGAAGATGGGCCTGAGCTATGCGGCGCGACAGATCGGCGTAGGTCATCGTTGTGCCACGCCCGTATTGCGACAGAGCCGGCAGATCCCAATTCTCGCGAAAAGAAGCCTGAAAGAGTTGCAGTAGGTTTTCGTTATCCATAAAATTAGTTTATAAAGCAACTCTATCGAGCTTCATAGCTACAAAGTTCGATAAAAATGCTTTATAATACAACAATTTACTTCGGTAAGACGCCCTACGCTTAACCTTTTATAACAATTGCACGATTTTTTGGCAACTGTGCAACCATTTTTTAGGGAAAGCGCGCTTGAAAACCCGGCGAAATTAGCTAAATTTGCATCGTCACCAATCCGACTAAATTATGTTGCAAGGAACAGGCGTGGCTCTTGTCACCCCATTCAAGTCAGCTGAAAGCCGCGACGTCGATTACGACGCCCTGGCGAAGATCATCGACAACCTGACAGCGGCCCCCGTCGACTTCATCGTCGCCTTCGGGTCGACAGCCGAAACACCCACTCTCAGCCCCGACGAAATCTCCCGGCTCGCCGACTTCATTGCCTGGAAAGTCGACGGCCGCGTTAAGCTCGTCTACGGTCTCGGCGGCAACAATACGGCCGCTGTGGCCCGGCGCCTCGCCGCCCTCGATCCCGACGGCCCCTTCAGCGCCGTGCTCTCCGTGGCGCCATTCTATAACAAGCCCACCCAACCGGGCCTATACGCCCATTTTCATGCTTTGGCCGACGCCAGCCCTCTTCCGATAGTGCTCTATAACGTTCCTTCGCGCACCGGCGTCAACATCGCCGCCGAGACAACCCTGCGCCTTGCCGCCGACTGCCGGCGCATCGTCGGAATCAAAGAAGCATCGGGCAACCTGAACCAGATAGGCGAGATTCTGCGCTGCCGCCCCGAAGGATTCAGTGTTCTGTCGGGCGACGACGCCCTCACCCTCGCGCTAATAGCCATGGGGGCCGACGGCGTCATCAGCGTCATCGCGAACGCTTTCCCGCGCCAGTTTAACCTGATGGTAAGCGCCGCTTTAAACGGCGATATTGCCCGCGCCCGCGCCCTCGACGCAGCCCTGCGCCCATTCTACGCCCCGCTGAGCGCCGACGGTAACCCTGCCGGAATCAAGACGCTGCTCAATCTGCTCGGTCTCGCCTCGTCGGCTGTCAGGCTGCCGCTCGTCGAGGCCACCAAAGCGACCCGCGACTGTTTTGCAAAAGTAATTGAAAAAACAATTTGGCCATAACAGAAAAAAATCTTACCTTTGCACCGTTGTCGGGTTCGGTAGCTCAGCTGGATAGAGCAACAGCCTTCTAAGCTGTGGGTCCCGGGTTCGAATCCCGGCCGAATCACATACCTACTGATCCATTAGCTCAGCTGGTTTAGAGCGCTTCCTTGACAGGGAAGAGGTCACTGGTTCGAATCCAGTATGGATCACCAAAAAATGTAACGACCGCCCCAAATTGGGTGGTCGTTTTTTGTTTATGGCCTTTGGAAAAGACCCATTTTAAAATTTGTCATACCCATGTAGGGTCGCGGCATGCCGCGGCCCTGTGTCATAACCCTGTGTCATAAATATGATATATTGGCATTTTGGATATGCGACCTACAATTCAAGCGAATTTTCCTTCAGCAGGAAATCGTAAATACTTATGATTGATATCCCCGCATTGTTGTGAAACACGGGGGTGTGCTCGCCTACGATTATTATTTTCTTGAATGAATCGCCAACATTGCGCAAGGAGGCTTCTTCTTGTTCTATCTTGGACAGGTTCTCCATTCGATATGCCGACTGAATATAATATCTTCTGCTACCGAGATTGCATACAAAATCAATCTCATAATGCCTACGTTTTTGTTTGCCATCTTCTCTAACGACTACCGGCACCACACCAACATCGACATTAAAGCCTCTGATGCGCAATTCATTGTAAATTACATTTTCCATAACATGGCTGTAGTCGGGCTGCCTGAAATTCATCCTTGCATTTCTCAATCCAGGATCTACGAAATAGTATTTGTGGGGAGTGTCAATATATTTGCGCCCTTTGACATCATATCGTACTGCTTTTTCCATTAGGAAAGACTCGCATATGATACCGAGATACCTCTTTATCGTTATTGCCGACAAATCGTTTTGACGCAAAGATTTAAAAGTATCTGCTATTTTCTTTGGATTTGTGAGGCTTCCGACTGTGGATGATACTATATCGAAGAGTATTTCAAGTTCTTCTTCCTGCTTTATATTATATCGTTCGAGTATATCGCGTATATATGTTTCTTCATATACATTACGCAAGAATGCCATCTTTTCCTCCCCGCTTTTCATAGTGATAGTTTCAGGCAGTCCCCCATAAAGAAGATATTCCGCCAGATTTTCTTCTTTCGAGCGGTCATAGGCCGAATGGTATTCACTGAAACTTAACGGATAGATATGCACAACATCACCTCGACCTCGAAACGTAGTTATAATATCTTTCGACAAGAAGCGGGCATTACTGCCAGTAACATACATATCAGCATTCGATATTTTCAGGTAACTGTTGAGAACATCTTCAAATTCCGGTACGAGCTGTATTTCATCAATTAAGATATAATACATCTGTGTATCTGTCATTTTTGAATCTATGTATCCAAGCAACACATCCGGATCGCGAAGTGATTTATTTCGACGGTCTTCCAAGTCAATTTTAATAATATGGCTATCAGGCACATTATTCTCCTTTAGCCAGTCTCTAAAAAGATTAAAGAGCAAGTATGACTTACCACTCCGCCTTACACCGGTAACGATTTTAATTCGATGATTGTGTCGGCGAGCAATGAGTCGATTAAGATATAAATCACGCTTTATCGAGTCCATGTTGCTTCACATTGATGTCACTTGTGACAGTTTTATAAAGCAAAGATAGTGTCTATTTTTCTTGTGAACAAAATACCTTTGAAAAAATTTGTCATACCCATATAGGGTCGCGGCATGCCGCGACCCTATGTCATAACCCTGTGTCATAACCCTGTGTCATAACCCTGTGTCATAACCCTGCGTCATAACCCTGTGTCATAACCCTGCGTCATAACCC
>DBGBEM010000291.1:0-3621 GCA_048477235.1 Muribaculaceae bacterium
GCCCGCTTCCTCTTCAACTTTCTGTTACAGAGGTAGTTATTTTTCGGCGCCTTCACAAGCGAATGTTAATTGATGTTAAAATTACCTTTGCCTATTGCACCACAACATAGAAGGGACGTGCCTTTGGCACGTTTCACATGCCACTGACAATCAGCGCGTTGCAATGCCACGTGCCAAAGGCACGTCCCTACGCCAGAGCGTTTCTGACACTGATTTCATCTAAGTATTTTCCTGATTTTGGTTGACTGTCGGAAGAGCCTAACCGTGTCCAAAGTTGACTCGGTTAATATTATCCCTTTCGGGAGTTGTCTGTTAATAGCCTTAGAGGCGTGCCTTTGTCCATTGTCCCTGACAGATTTTCCAGCCAATTTATGTTGACGTATTTGGCTGTCTGAATTGTGGCCATGCACATTAGATACCCCTCAAAAACGCGAATAACAAATCATTACTGATTCTGTTGTCAAGCGCGTCCCGCGCTTGACGGTGAATGGTCTGTTTGAGGTGGTTAGTCTGTAAGAAAATGTCAGTACTATAAACTTAAACATGCTTAGCGGCTGAACTTTTAGGCGTCGGCAGACCTTATATATTTGACTTCTAACGGATGCGGCAGAGACTATGCCGCCAAATAAAATGCGATATATTATGAAAAAGACTATTCCGGCTTTCGGCCTGATGCTTATGCTTCTTGCCACAGCCTCATGCTGCAACAACCATCGGTGTGCCAACGGCACTGCCGCCAAAGGAGATGTCGAAGAAACCTACACAGGCGTTCTGCCCGGCGCCGACACTTCGGGAATCCACTACACACTGACTCTCGATTATGACGACGACAGCCGTGCCACCACCGGCGACTACGATCTTCTGATGAGCTATACCACCAACGACGGACGTTCGGTCACCGACCGCTCGGAGGGGGATTTCAGCGTTGTCACACGCGAGAACGAGACATTCGTCAACCTCTCGCCCGAATTCAAATTCAGGACAGCCTCGGCCATGACCTTCAAAATCACGAGCGACTCTACCCTTCTGATGGTAAACGACAATTACGAGGCACCCGACAGTGTCGCCCACTACACACTCCATCTAAGCCATGTCGACCGCTGACACTGTCTCGAAGCTGTTTGACCTCACGGGGCTGACAGCGCTTGTCACCGGCGGAGGCGATGGCATAGGTCGCGGCTGCTGTGAGATTCTCGCTGCGGCAGGAGCCAATGTCGTTGTCGCAAACCGCACTTACGCCAAAGCCGAAGCTGTGGCCGACGCCATAAATGCCGCCGGAGGTCATGCGCTCCCGGTCGGCTGCGACGTGACCGACACTTCGGCCTGCGATGCTGCCGTCAAAGCTGCCATCGACAGCTACAGCGCCCTCAACATCCTTGTCAACAATGCCGGACACGGAGGCGGAGGCACCGAGAGTCCGTTCAACATCGACCTCGACTACGTCGAACGCATATATCGCGTCAATGTGTTCGCTCCGTGGTATCTGACAAAGATTGCCGCCCCGCTTATGCAGGAAGCCGGGTATGGCTCGGTTATCAACATAACGTCGATGAGCTCGGTCAACAACAGTCCCGGAATGTCGATCTACGGCTCATCGAAAGCCGCGCTGAACCATCTGGCCGAAAACCTCGCCTACGATCTCGGGCCGATGGGAATCAGGATAAACAACGTCGGACCGGGAGCTACCCGCACCCATGCTTTGTCCACGGTAATGACTCCAGCTCTCGAGCGCCGTATGCTGGCCCATACTCCGATAAAACGGCTCGGCGAAGTCAGCGATATCGCCGCTGCGGTACTGTTTTTCGCATCCCCGGCCTCGACATGGGTCAGCGGCCAGACCCTCATGGTCAACGGCGGAGGCATCCAGACGCTCGACTGACACTTTTTCAACGCGAAAAACAGGTTTTTCCGCTCTTTTTCGCTAATTTTGGGTCGATGAAAGAAACAGATGTCCCGCACTATATCTACGAACTCACTATGGATGTTCGCGACTATGAGGTCGATTACGAAGGCATAGTCAACAACTCAGTGTATCTCAACTATATGGAGCATACACGCCATGAATTCTGCCGCCGGGCAGGCCTGACCTTCGAAGCCATGCATCTCAGCGGCATCGACCCCGTTGTGCGTCGCGCTGAAATCGACTATCTGTCGCCTCTGCGCTCAGGCGAGAGCTTCGTCTCGAAACTGGCGCTGGAGCGCCGCGGCCCGAAATTTATTTTCCGTCAGGATCTCTACAGGCTTCCGTCGGGGGAGCTCGCCGTCAGCGGACGTATAACGATAGTGTCAATTGTCAACGGACGTCTGAGCCGCGGCGACGAACTGGGCGCCGCGTTCGCCAAAGAACTTGAGCGATGACCGACAGGCTTTATAAACTTGCCTTTGCGCGGCTGCGCGGCATAAAGCTGTCGATGGCCAGAATGCTGCTCGAGCGGTGTGGCTCCGAAGAAATGTTCTTCACGATGACGCCAGCTCAGATCTCGGCCCTGATGGGCACCGGCGCAAAGATATTCGCCGACAGCCATCGCCGGGAAGCGCTCGAAGAGGCTCGCGCCGAGATGCCGTTCATCGAAGCGAACGCGGTCAGGATGCTCTATTTCACCGATGCTGACTATCCCCGGCTGCTTCTCGAGTGTGACGACGCACCCGTGGTTCTTTTCGCTCTGGGCGACCTCGATCTGAATGCCGTCAACTGTCTGGCTATCGTAGGAACGCGCCATGCGACCGTCTACGGCAACAACATGACCCCGCAGATTGTCGGCGGAATTGCCGAAAAGACCGATTCTCCTGTCGCCATCGTCAGCGGACTCGCTTTCGGTATCGACGTAGCGGCCCATCGGGCCAGCCTGAACGCCGGACTTCCGACAATAGCTGTAGTGGCCCACGGACTCAGCACAATCTATCCGTCGGCCCACCGCGGAGTCGCCGCCGAAATCATAAAGAAGGGGGGAGCCATTCTGACAGAATACGTCTCGTCTGACCCCATCCACAAAGGCAACTTTCTGGCCCGCAACCGGATTGTTGCCGGAATTTCACAGGCCGCCGTCATTGTCGAGAGCAACATAAAAGGGGGCGCGATGTTCACAGCCCGCCTTGCCTCGGAATACGGCCGGTCGGTGTTCGCCCTGCCGGGACGCGTGACCGACAGCTTCAGCTCGGGATGCAACAAGCTGATTTCCGACAACATCGCTCAGCTGTTGACCGGAGCCGACGACATTATCGACGATCTGCGGTGGCACCGACGTCCGGCCGCGCCCAAACAACAGGAGCTGTTCGAAGAAAAAGATTCCGACACTCAAAAAATAATCGATCTGCTGACCCGGAAAGGTGAACTGAGCATTCAGGAAATCTCTCTGGCAACAGATATGCCGGCGCCGAGGCTTATGGCAAAGCTTATCGACATGGAGTTCGACAAGCTCATCGCCTCGATACCCGGCTCACGTTACCGTCTTGTTTAACGATCAAAAAACATTCCCCTGCCATGAAACGCTTCATTGAACCCAGCGAAATGATTATCAATCCCGACGGATCGATATTCCATCTCCATCTCCGTCCCGACCAGCTCTGCGACCGCATGATCCTGGTTGGCGACCCGGGCCGCGTCAATATCGTGGCTACGAA
>DBGBEM010000292.1:0-2863 GCA_048477235.1 Muribaculaceae bacterium
GAACTATCTCGCAGCCCCATGTGCGCGAAGTCTGCCAGGGACTGCTGAGAATCCCCGAAGTCGTCAAGGAAGTGCTTAAGCTCGACGGTCAGATCCGTGATCTGTCGCGAATGTTCACTTACGCCCACAACTTCATTTATCTCGGACGCGGCTTCAACTATCCCACCGCTCTCGAGGGCGCCCTCAAGCTCAAGGAAATCAGCTATATCCACGCTGAAGGCTATCCCGCAGCCGAGATGAAACATGGCCCGATCGCCCTCATCGACCATGATATGCCTACCGTAATAATCGCCCCGACCGACTCGCTCTACGAGAAGGTTGTCAGCAATGTCCAGCAGGTTAAGTCGCGCGGCGGACAGGTTGTCGCCATCATCAACAAGGGGAACGACAAAATGACCGACATCGCCGACTACTGCCTCGAAATTCCACCCGTGGCCGAATGTCTGACACCTATCATCGTTTCAATCCCCCTGCAGCTTCTTGCCTATTATATCGCCCGCAACAAGGGTTGCAACGTAGATATGCCGCGCAACCTCGCCAAGTCGGTCACGGTTGAATAAACCTCTTCAGCAATGAAATCCACGGCCCGAATAATCGCTGCTGCGGCCGCCGCCGCAATCTACGGCGGTGCCGCAGCGCAGTCGCTCGATAACGCCATTGCCGCCTACTCGCAACTCGACCTCGACGGCGCCACAGAAATCCTCGACCGCCTGAAGCCGGCCGCACGCAAAGGCAATGAAGACGCCATCGAGCAGCTTCGCGAGCGAATAACGCTCGCCTCCGACATGCTCGCGCGCGTCCAGCAGCTCAAGATTCTCGACTCAATGACCGTGGCCGCCGACGATTTCTTCAGGGCTTATAAGCTCCACCCCTCTACGGGTCGTCTCGCCACGTCTGACGTCGTGGCCGGCGCCGACAGCTTCGAGATCGTCGAGCCCGTATATGTCAGCGAGAACGGCGACGACATGATATGGGTCGGTTATGACAGCGCGGAAGCCGAATACCCCGCCATGATGGAGTCGGTGCGCCTCGCCGACGGCTCGTGGGAAGCGCCCGCGCGCCTGTTCACCCGCGCCGACATCTTCGGCGACGGCATCGGGGGCGCCCTGTCGGCACCGATGCTCATGGCCGACGGCGTGACGGTCTACTTCGCTGCCGACGGGCCCGCGTCGCTTGGCGGGCTCGACATTTTCATGGCGCGGCGCAATGCCGACGGATTCCTTCAGCCGACAAATGTCGGAATGCCCTACAACTCCCCCGCCGACGACTACATGATGGTCATCGACGAAGCCACGGGACTCGGGTGGTGGGCCACAAACCGCAACGCCGCCGAAGGAGAGGTGACGATCTATATCTTCGCCCCGTCGGAGATGCGCGTCAACTATCCGGCCGACGCCGAAGGACTCGCCGACATCGCCATGATGCGGACAGTGGAATTTCCCGCCGACCGCGGCGAACGGCTTGCCGTGCTCCGCGACCTCATGCCCCCGCGCGCCGAAACCGACGAATTCCGTTTCGCACTGCCCGACGGATCGGTGGCCACCTGCCTCACCGACTTCAACAATGCCGAGGCCCGCGACATGATGGAAGACTACCTTGCGGCCGAGAAAGACCTCAAAAGCGCCTTGACAATCCTCGCCCACAAACGCCTTCTATACGGTCGCGGACAGCACGACCTCGCCGACGACATCCTCGCCGCCGAAGCCGACATCGACCGGCGCCGCAGCGAGCTGAAGAGTCTGCGCTCAGCCATCGCCAAAGCCGAAAGCCGCTGAAAAACCATTGTTTGCAGGGCAATAAAGAGCGGCCGCAGGCCGTTATAATGGGGAATATGAAATCCCTGAAAGCTCTTTTCTTTACGATATTGGCGATGCTGGCCGTTACTTCGTGTATCGAAGACTCGGTCAGCACGAGCGCCTCCGACCAGCCGCAGTTCTCGCTCGACACCCTCGACCTCGGCTGCTTCTTCTCCGAACAGCCGACGCCGACCTTCAAGTTCGTGGTCTATAACCGCAACAAGAAGGTAATCAACATCGACCGAATCGGCCTGCGCGACAACGACGACCGCACTTTCCGCATCAATGTCGACGGCACAGCCGGCGAATCGTTCTCGAACATCGGGATACGCCCCAACGACTCGATCTATGTCTTCGTCGAAGCCACCGTCGCCCGCGGCAACGGCCGCGACTCGATAAGCGCGCAGTGCTATGTCGACTTCATGACCTCGGGAGTGACGCGAAGTGTCGTGCTCAAGGCGACAGGACGCGATATAGACGTGCGCCGCGGCCTCATAGTCGAACGCGACACAACATTCTGCGCCGGACGCCCGATGCAGGTGTTTGATTCGCTCGTGGTGGCACAAGGGGCCACACTTACCATCGAGCCGGGCGCCGAGCTCTTCTTCCACGACAAGGCCACGATGATCGTTCGCGGACGCCTCATGAGTCTCGGAAGCGCCGAAGCGCCCGTAGTTATGGGAGGCGACCGCCTCGACAATGTCGTCGGCGACATCCCCTTCGACCTCATGGCCTCGCAGTGGGGCGGCGTGGAGTTCAAACGCACCTCGGCCGGCTCACGCCTGAGCCACACCGTCATCAAGAACATGACCGTCGGCGTGCTCGCTGATTCGGTTCCCGCAGCTCCCGACGGCTCGCCGGGCCTCGAAATCATCAACTGCCGCGTGCGCAACTCGGCCCGTTACGCCCTCAACAGCTACTTCTCGAACATCCGCATCGTCGGTTCGGAAATCTCCGACGCCGCCGTAGCGCCGCTCTTCCTGACCGGCGGCCAGATCGACATGGCCCACGTCACTGTGGCCAACTACTGCCTTTTCGCCGCTCCGGCGCTCCCCTCGGTCTGGATG
>DBGBEM010000293.1:0-2209 GCA_048477235.1 Muribaculaceae bacterium
ATGTGGGCCACGCAGAGGCCGAGGATAAAGGCGAGCACGAGCGCCGAAGTGACGGTCATCAGCGGATCTATCGTTATGGTGAAATATGGCTCGAGTGTTGTTGTCGATCCCAGTGCTTCGCTGAAATTGCCCGGCTCGATAATCTTGGGAAAGACTGTGGCGCCGACTCCGTATGACATCAGGCCGGCCAGCATTGTCGCTACATAGGCCAGCGCTACAGTGAAGAGCAGCATCCGGCCGGCGCGTTTGCCGATCTCGACGATGGCGGGCGCCACCAGGCCGAGAATGAGCAGCGGAATAATGAACCCTAAAAGTTGTGAGAACAGGGCGTTGAAGGTGACGAACACTCTGATTACAGCGTCGTTGAGCCACGCTCCGGCGGCAACGCCGAGAATCATGGCGATAAAGATTCGGCCAAGCAGGCCTGTGCGGATTTTTTTCATGGCGCCCAAAGTTACGAAAAATAATGTAAGCTTCAGAATTCAGGTGGGGCGCCGCGATAAGAAATCGTCGAGATCGTCGGTCTTTCCGAGTCCGAATTTCTGCCGGAGGCGGTAGCGGGCCGAGTTTACCGAGGCCCGGGATATGTTGAGGTAGATCGATATTTCGTCGGTTGTGTGGCGCAGGAATATCAGCATACAGAGAAGTTCGTCGCCCGGAGTCAGGGTGGGGTAGTCGCTTTTGAGGCTCGCGATGAAACCGGGATAAAGCGACGAGAACGCCCGCCGGAAGGTTCCCTGCTTCTCGTCGACGATGAGCTGTGGCGTCGACAGAATCTCACTGTTGGAGTTCATCTTGGCCGACAGGTCGTTTTCGAGAGTCTTCACTCTGTTCATGGCGTCGTCGGCCGCCTTCTCGGCAATCTTCGTGCGCTCGCGGGCTTCGTCGAAACGGCGGCGCGTGAGCCTGCGCAGATAATTGACATGGCGGTAGCGTTTTATTCCCATTATGGCGAGGTAGCCGATTATCATGAGCAGCAGGGCGAAGGCTATGACCAGTGTCCATGTCTGCCGCTTGCGGAGCGTCAGGGTAGTGTGGAGCACTTCGTTCTCGCGCTCCCGGGCCATAGCGTCGTAGCGGACTTTCGAGTTTATCAGGGCAATGTCGCGGACAGAACTCTGGAGGGTGTCGTTGGCGTCGCGGGCATCGGCGTAATGTCGGCCGACATCGTCCCAGCGTCTGTTGGCGATCAGAATCTCCATAAGTCTCCGATAGGCGAAATCGGTCAGGTCGACATCTCCCGACTCCCTGATTCCGGCCAGAGACTGTTCCATAAGTCTGATTCCGCCGGCGGCGTCGCCGGTCAGGGCCAGCCCGTAGCCGAGATAGAGCGAGATCTCTGGGTCGTCACCGGCGCCGGCCCCTATGGCTTTCAGCAGCGTTACGGCGCGCTTTACCGAGTCGGGCCTGTCGGGGTAGGCCGTAAGCAGCAGGCAGGCGCGCACCCTCGACGTCTCGTTGAGAAGCTCCGAGGTGTCGCGGTTTGTCTTCATTGTTCTGACGGCATTGTCGGCCAGATCGAGGCAGCGCGAAGCCTCGCGCCAGTTCTGCTGCGACTGACAGAATCCGCTGCGGAAGCGGTAGAGGTCGCTTGCCATAACGCCTCCGAGGCGTTTCGAGATAGCTATGGCGGTGTCGGAATAGGCAAATGCTTCGGGCATCATGTCGAGATGGCTGTAGAAAAGGCTCATGTCGCCGTAGAGCTGCAGGCCTGCCTCCGAGTTGCGCCGGTCGGGGCGGGCGTTGAGCGAGTCGAAAGCCTCGTGGTAGAGGTCGAGGGCTTCGTAGTAGCGCCCTTCGACCTGATAGAAGAGGGCCATCTGTTCGAGAACGGCAACCGGGTCGTCGTTCGATTTTCCGGCCCGCATCTGCCTGACGGCCTCTTCCTGAACAGCTATGAACCTCGCGGCGGGAGCTCCCCGGTCGCGCAGATACCAGGCATAGTCTGTCAGCGAGCTGTCGGCAGCTCCACGGGATGCCGCCGACGTAGCCGAGGGTTCGCGGCGGCATCCGGCTGCAAGTGTTAAAATCAACAAAATTGCCGGTAGGAATCGCATGGTATTAAATTGAAAAGCATCGTCGTTTATGCCGATAAGGTATTTTGCGTGTTTGCTGCGCGAATATATTAAAAAATGCTCATTTTTGTTGATGCTGTGCGAAAAATGCCGCTTCCGGGCGCCATAATCTATCGCTCATCTATTGCATCAAT
>DBGBEM010000294.1:0-7890 GCA_048477235.1 Muribaculaceae bacterium
GGCCGGGGCAAGCTCGCCGATACCCGCGTGACGGGCCAGCAGACGACGCCTAAGTTCGCAGTAATACACGCAGCAAAAGCAGCAGACGACAGGAAAACGTATTATTCATTTTATATATGTCAATCTATTTATTTGTATGAAAAAGCTGTTACTACTACTCACGGCTGTCATCACACTTGCACTGAGCGGTTACGCACAGAACCGCAGCGTGCACGGTACGGTGGTTGACTCCGAAACCGATGAGCCTCTTATCGGTGCAACAGTTATGCCTCTCGGCGGCGGCACAGGCACAGCCACCGACGTCGACGGTAATTTCACTCTTTCATTGCCGGCTCATGTCAAAGAGCTTCAGATCAGCTATGTCGGCTACGGCACACAGAAAGTGAAAGCAGAAAACGGCGTTGTTGTCAAGATGGTCAACAATAACGCTCTTAAGGAGGTCGTCGTTACCGGTTACGGTTCCGGCAAGAAGCTCGGCTCGATCGTGGGCTCTGTCTCTGTTGTCGGCGAAGACGCTCTTGAAAACATTCCGACTGCGACATTCATCGACGCCCTTCAGGGTCAGGTCGCCGGTCTTTCGATCTTCAGTGATTCGGGTGACCCCTCGAGCGTCAACAACTCGATTCGTCTGCGCGGTGTCAACTCGCTGAATACCTCGAACACTCCGCTGTTCATCCTCGACGGCGCCCCCGTCGCTGCTTCGGTGTTCACAACCCTCAACCCCTCCGACATCGAGTCGATCACCGTTCTTAAAGACGCCGCTTCCGTTGCCATCTACGGTTCGCGTGCCGCCAACGGTGTTATCGTGATCACCTCTAAGAAAGGTCGTTTCGGCGAACGCGCCAAAGTGACCGTCCGCGCCAATGTCGGTTGGTCGACAGCCGTTCAGGATCGCATGGACATGATGAACTCCGAGCAGTATATCACCTATCGCGACGCTATCGGCCAGCCCGTCAGCCAGGAGATGCGCGACGCATGGGAGCTCTACGGAATCTCGACCGACTGGTTCAAGGAAACCTTCGACGGCCACGCTCCCACATATTCAGTTGAGGGCGCCGTTCAGGGCGGTACCGAGAACCTCAGCTACTATATCTCTCTTAACCACTATGATGCCGAAGGTATCATCGCGCAGTCAGAGATGCGCCGCGAGACTCTGCGTTTCAACCTTAACGCACGTGTCAACAGCTGGTTCCGTGTCGGCCTGCAGACCAACCTCGGTTATACCAAATACCAGCAGAACAACGAGTCGAACGCCGTTTACAGCGGCAGCGGTCTCTATATCACCAACCCGATGGTGTTCGCCCGCAAATCGTTCCCGATGGACTCTCCCAACTACTGGACTGTCGATGAAAACGGCAACCGCGTTGAACATGGCGAAGCCCTCTACCTCCACTTCTCGCAGACTCCTACTCCGACCCTCAACGACCTCGGCCGTTCGGGATGGAACAACCGCGTTACCCTCAACACAACCCTCAGCGAGCAGATCAACCCGATCGCCGGCCTGACAATCCGCGCCCAGCAGAATGTCGACGCCTATGACTCGCGCGGCAAAAACTACGGCTGGCCCAAGGAACCGTTCACAACCCCGATGGGCGACTACTACGATTTCCAGGATCAGACCGACGGTTACAACCAGCAGTCGTTCTCGCGCTACTATCAGTTCACCTACACTAACACCGCAGAATATACCCGCACATTCGCCGACAAGCACAACATGACAGTGCTCATCGGTGAGGAATCGATCATCGGCCGCAGCGAAGGCTTCGGACTCTTCACCGAAGGCTACACCGACCGCCGTCAGATGCTCCTTCCCCAGGCCGGCGCCGCAGTGCCCAACACGGCCCTCTCGCAGAGCATGGCAGAGCAGACTTTCAACTCGTTCTTCCTTAACGGTGCTTACGACTACGACAGCAAATATTACCTCGAAGCAACCTTCCGCCGCGACGGCAGCTCGAAATTCGCTCCCGGCCACCGCTGGTCGAACTTCTGGAGCGTCGGCGCCATGTGGAACGCCAAGGCTGAAGCTTTCCTCGCTCCCTACACCTGGCTCGACGACCTGCAGCTCCATGTCAGCTACGGTACGACCGGTAACTCGGGTATCGGCGATTATGCCTTCTATGGCCTCGTAGGTTCTTACGGAACTCCCTATAACGGCGGCAGCGCCATCGGTATCGCTCAAGCTGCCAACCCCGACCTGTCGTGGGAAACTGTCCGTTCGCTCGACGTAGGTATCGGCTTCGGATTCCTGAAGATCTTCTCGGGTGAGGTGAACTTCTACAACAAGAACACCGTCGACATGATTCTGTCGATTCCATGGTCTTACACAACCGGTTTCGGCGGCGGCTACGGTAACATCGGCTCGATGCGCAACACCGGTATCGACTTCGACCTCACAGCAGCCATCATCAAGACCAAAGACTGGTACTGGGCTGTCCGCGGTAACTTCAACTACAACCACAACGAAATCACCAAGCTCTACGACGGTCAGGACTATCTGACACTCTCGAACGCCGGTCTCCAGTATAAGGTGGGCCACAACGCAGGTGAGCTCTACTCGGTTCGCTTCGCAGGCGTTGACCCGCGCGACGGACGTCCGATGTGGTACGACAAAGACAACAACCTGACAAAGACCTTCAACGAAGAGCGCGACGCCGTTCTGACCGGCAAATCGCAGTATGCTCCCTGGAGCGGCGGTTTCGGAACCGACCTCCGTTGGAAAGGCCTCTCGCTGAAAGCTGACTTCAACTGGGCAGCAGGCAAGTATATGATCAACAACGACCGCTTCTTCGCCGAGAACAACACGTTCGCAACCTCTTACAACCAGATGACATCGATGCTCAACGTATGGCAGCAGCCCGGCGACCAGACCGACATCCCCGGTCCCGGCAACCCCCTGCAGTTCGACACTCACCTGATCGAGAACGCCTCGTTCCTCCGTCTGAAGAACCTCACCGTTCAATACAGCCTGCCCGCATCGCTGCTGAGCCGCATGTATCTTCAGGCCCTCACCGTTCACTTCACCGGCCGCAACCTGCTGACCGCCACGAAGTTCACCGGCTACGATCCCGAGCCTGAGACCAACGTTGTAGCTTTCTTCTATCCCAACACCCGTCAGTATGAGTTCGGTATCGAAGTCACCTTCTAATCCCACTCACCTACTTATCTCTTCACAATCCAAAAGAATCAAATGATTATGAAAAAATTCTTATATGCAGTTGCTGTGGGTCTCGGAAGTCTGCTGGCTACCTCTTGCAACATGGATCTCGAACCGGTTGGCTCGATAACCGACGACCAGGCCCTTCTGAACGCAACAGACTGCTTCCGTTTCCGCAACGGATTCTACAACCGTGTCCGCTCGCTGTCGACCGGCGGTTATATCTCCTACACCGAGATACAGATGGATAACTTCATCGGCGACCGTGCCAACGGCAACCGTCTCGGCGACCTCAACAACGGCACCATCATCTCGTCGAACTCCGACATCGAGTCGATCTGGGGTGGTCTCTACAGCGGTATCGCCGACTGTAACTTCTTCCTCGAGCGCGCTCCCAAGATTCTCGCAGAGCCCCAGACCGAAGAGAATGCCGAGGCTATCAAGCTCTATATCGCCGAGTCATACTTCATGCGCGGCTATTTCTACTTCTGGCTGCTCGACCACTATTGCCCCGCCTATACCGACGCTACCAAGAACGAGCGTCTCGGCCTGCCGCTGGTGACCGTCTACAATCCGACCTCGTCGAAAGACGTTTATCCCGGCCGTTCGACTCTCGAAGAGACCTACAATTTCATTAAGGAAGACCTCCAGAAGGCTCTCGAAGGTCTCGAAGCTTACGAGAACACTCCCAACGTAGAAGGCAGCGAAATCGACCACAAGGCCGCTCTTGTTCCGATGTCGCCCTATGTATGCTCCTATACCGTCAAGGCTCTTCTGGCCCGTATCGCTCTTCTGCAGCGCGACTACGCCACCGCCATCAGCCTCGCCGAAGAGGTCATCAACTCGCGCATCTACACTCTGACCGCCGCACGCTCGTATCTCAGCATGTGGACCAACGATAACTCGAATGAGCTTATCTTCCGTCCGATCTCGTCGGCTACAGAAGCCGGCGTGAGCTCGACAGGCGGTGCCTGGATCGGCGCCAGCAAATTCCAGGCCGACTACCTCGTAATGCCTTATGTCGCTCTCCAGAGCGCCGACGACCGTCAGGGTCTCTATCAGCCCGGCGATGTCCGCTACAACGCATTTGTCGAATCGCGCAACCTTCAGGTTGAGGGCGGTATCTACAAAGCTCCCTGCTTCAAGAAATATCCCGGCAACTCGTCGCTGAACTCCACTTCGACCAACGCTCTTCTCAACATGGCCAAGCCCTTCCGTCTGTCAGAACAGTATCTGATTGTCGCAGAGGCTGCCGCCGAGCTCGGTCAGGAGTCGAAAGCCAACGACATGCTCAAATATCTTCGCGAACGCCGCTTCACCCGCGACTTCACCTACACAGCTACCTCAGGCAACGAGCTGATCCGTCAGGTACGCCTCGAGCGTCTGCGCGAGCTTATCGGTGAAGGCTTCCGCATGAGCGACCTGCGCCGCTGGAACCAGGGCTTCAGCCGCACCGGTATCAACTATACCAACTATCCTCAGGCCAACGACATCCTCGTTATCGCCGGCACTCAGGTTGTCTATCAGGACAATGACTACCGCTACACATGGCCTATCCCCGCTGCTGAAATCCAGGTTAACCCGAAACTCCAGGGCCAGCAGAACCCCGGCTATTAATAACAAACCTGTAAACACCTATACAGAATATGAAACTGACAAAATATATCGCAACGGCGCTCGCAGGAATGGCTTTGGTAGCCTGCGGCAACGACTACAGAGACATTCAGGGCGATGTCAAGATCGAATACAACACCCTGCCTGACGTCGTAGTCAACCTCGCCGAGCCCACAGTGACCGTCAACGAGAACACCGGACTGTTCACCGTGCCCGTCTATGTCCAGGGCAACCGCAACGGTTATGTCACCGTCACCATCGAGTGTGTCGAGACCGGCAACGACCCCGCTATCGCAGGCCGTCACTATCTGCTGACCTCCGACAACATCAATATCGCTCAGGACGACGAAGAGGGTGAATTCGAGCTCTCGACCATCGACTTCCGCGGCCTCGACCCGAACCGCACTTTCGACGTGAAGATCATCGACGTCAAGGGTGCTACCGTCGGCCAGCAGACAACCACTCTCGTCACTATCAACGACAAGGGTTCGGCTCCGAAGTTCCAGGATCTCCCCGGCGCTTACTTCATCTCGTCGAATACCTACAATCAGAGCGAAGGCCTGATCAATCTCGAATATTTCGCTGAGGTCAACATGACCATCACCGAGGATAACGGCGACGGCAGCGGCACAGTTACCGTCAGCGGTATCATGGGCCAGTTCTCGATGGAACTCTACTATGACTACGATCAGGAAGAGAAATATGGTGAACTCGTTATGAACTACGGTACCAGTGCAGGCGGCGCAGAAGCTGTCTGGGTAGGTAATACCTCAGGTTCGATCGACGTTGCTCCCGTCCGCGGTAAGTGGAACGTAAGCTACAATGCCATCACCTTCGGTAACGCCGACAACATGTTCGGTGTCGGCGCCTACGAGAACGGTGTCTTCGCCGGTTGGTATGGCTACAACAACGCCGTGGCTCTGATGAGCGGCTTCACCCTCATCAAGATCAACGAAGTAGACGAATAATCTTTTCTGCTGAAATAACCGCGGGGGCCGCCCATCAGGGAGGCCCCCGCTTATGTAAACAGTAGGGTGTCGCGAAATTCCGATATATGATTTTTTTCGCCCCTGATGTGGCCGCGTGCCTTTGGCACGCCTCTGAGGTGTTGCGGTGCAACAGGTCTATTGTCAGGCGCTTGAGGCGTGCCAAAGGCACGCGGCTACTCTATGTCGGAAGCGCCGAATCTGATATATCAAGGATGATTTGTAACCCCCCGCTTATGTAAACAGCCATGACCGAATTACCACTGACCTATACAACCGAACCGCGGCCGCTGTCGGCCGCGCTCTGCGACGCCACGGGACATCTGTCGATGGCGTCGCTCGAGACGCGCCTCATTGTTGCCGCCACGCGCCATGCCGATCTGCTCGGTGTCGGCTATCGCGAGCTTGCCGCGAAGGGACTCGCATGGGTGCTTTCGCGAATGTCGATAGAGATGACGGCTATGCCCGGAATCCTCGACGTGTTCTCGATAACGACCTGGGTAGAGAGCTTCAACCGGCACCTGAGCTACCGAAATTTCGCAATCCACGGCGCCGACGGCACTCCCATAGGATATGCCCGCAGTCTCTGGGCCTGTATCGACATTAACCTTCGCAGAACTTCGGAACTCGGCTCTGTGCCCGGTTGCGAAACTGCGCTCGAATGTCCGATCGCGCCTATACAGCGCGTTGCAGCCCCCGGGCCCGATGCCGAGGTGCTTCCCGCTGGGTTCACCTACAGCGACCTCGATTTCAACCGCCACGTCAATTCGGCGCGCTATCTCGAACGTATCGCCGACGCTCTGGGCCTCGAATGGCACGACGCTCACCGCATAACGCGCCTCGACATAGCCTATCTTCACGAGACGTTGCCGACAACGCCGGCAGTTCTGCGCCTTGTGCGCGGAGAAGAGGTGGTAACTGCCGAATTCGCCGACGCGGAGAGCGGCACGGTGCTCTGCCGCGCGCGTTTGGCGGTAGAGAGCAGGTAGCTGATATAGATGATTTATAGATAAAACAGTAAGTATTTGTGCATTTTCATGTAGGGCTGCACCATGGTGCAGCCGTCACGGCGACTGCTTACAACTCCATTGGCTGGATGCTCCATGGAGCATCCCTACATATCTAAATGCATATTTACTTTGTGCGTGAACTATAGCTACAATAAAACGGGCTGCGCCGATTGGCGCAGCCCGCTTTATTGTGGGAGGATTCTGTTAGCGGATAACTATTTTCCGGTTTCCGATGAGGTAGATTCCGGCGGCCAGCGGGCCGAAACGGAGCGGGCTTTCGTCGGCGACGTCTGAGCCGACAAGGCGGCCGAGGGTGTCATAGACTTTCACTGCGGTCCCGGCGGGAGCTTCGACGATGATTGACGAACCGTCGACGCAGACTTTCATGCCGTCGGCCGAAATTCCGTCAAGACCTTCTTTCGGAGGCTCCCAGCTGACGAGGATGTCGATGTCGGCGCTCTTAGACTCGAATTTGTAGGGCTTGTCGTAGAGTTTTTCGTTGTTATAGCTGACACTGAGCTGATAGTCGGCCGACAGCTCGGCGACTGTGAGCGAGAAATTGCCGTCGGTGTCGGTCGTTGTCGAAACGTCGCCCAGCGATACAGTGGCGTCGGCCATCGGGCCGTTGGTGCGTTCGTTTTTGACATGGCCGGTCAGTGTGGCAGTGCGGTCGGCCCACTTAAGGAGTATGTCTTTGGTGACAACAGGTTCTTCGGCCACGCTGAAGGTGACGTCAGGCTCGGTGAAAGTGTCGAAGCCTTCAGCCGACGCGTCGAGAGTGTAGGTGAGGCCGACGTTGGCGATATTCATCGAATAGTTGCCTTCGGCGTCACTGACTGCCTTGTAGAGGATGTCGTCGCTGGCGAGGCTGACAGCAGCGCCTTCGACAGCAGCTCCGAAATCGTCGGTTATATTGCCCTTGAGAACGGCAACATCCTTGGCTACGGTGAAGTAAGTCACGGGATAACCGGCCTTATACATATACCAGTCGGCGGAATATTCGTCGTCGTCGAGGTCTTCGGCATATTCTTTCTTCTTGGTTATGCAGCGGTTGTCGTATTTGTCGTTCCAGAAGTCGTAGGCGCTGTTGTCGACGGTGTAGAACGAGTGTTTGCCAGAGGCATTT
>DBGBEM010000295.1:0-2075 GCA_048477235.1 Muribaculaceae bacterium
GAGAAGAACCGATGTTGCCAACCGATAAATACTCAGCCGCGGGCGTCGAGGAACTTGAGGGCAATATTACATATATAGATATTACCTCAATTGCCACTCATTCAAAATTCGGGGAAATCTATGGCAGAGAAACGGCTTGCAACTACGAAATAGTCAATGAAATGGGAGGGCCATCCTTTAACCCGCAGCGTTTAACCGATATTCACATCAATCCGTTGAGCGACAATTTCACCATCTATCAAAAACGCATGATGTCGACAGCCACCGACGGCTTCTATTTCACCGCCATGCACCCAATAACAGGCGCCACAAAATCTGTAGAGGGCAAATTTGAGACTGAATACCCCATCTGCCACACTATCAGCTATAATTCAATCTGCGAAACTCCATCAACAATTGAAATCGCCTCACCTTATAAGGTAAATTTTGGCCATTATACAATGATATCCGCAGGAAGCAGCATCAAAATCGCAGGATTAAACAACACGTTCGACAAAGAACGCTTTATGACTTGCGTTGCCGACTATGCCGAAGAAGTATACGACGACGCCGGAGAGATTAAAGGCACGAGTGTGTATTACTCCCGACTTCAGGGCGTGACATTCGATCCTGAAGGCAAACCGTCGATCGAAACAACACAACTGATATCGGAATATACCAAATCAGAAGATCTGAATTATATATACTCTCCGGCCGAAGGCCATCCGGCGTTCTCGTTCGCCGAAACCGATGCCGACAACAAAGACGGCGACAGCCAGCCCTCAATCCTGTTCAACTCAAAAATTGATTACGACTGGGATACGGAAGAACTCGTATGGTATTGCGATCCTCTTCCTGTAGGCCGCCGCGGCGAAGTGCGCATCTCCGACCTTCCGCGCATGACAACCAAGCAACAGCAGCCCGACGACAAGACTCACGTCTACAGCGCCATCCTCGACAACACTCTCGTTGACGGCATCGAGGGACAGACCACAGCCTCATTCACCATCAAGCCCGAGACCGACATCTGTCCGCCGGTAGTCCAGCTGCTCCAGTTCCGCAACACCTCAGGCCGCGTCACCGACCGCTTCGCCAATGCCGCCGACGGACTGCTCCGCATTGCCGCAGGCGATTTCAATCAGAAAACTGACGACCCGGAAACATTAAGCTGGACGTGGTTCGAGGTCTCGCCCGCCGACATGACTGTCGAATATTCGCCCCTCGGCGCCGACAAATGGCTTGAGCTGCCTGTAACGGAACGGCCCGAATGGTTCGTCCGCGAGTTCGGCCACACCTACGAAGGCTCGCTCGCCAATGTCTATGCCCCCGACTATAAAGGATGGTTCGACCTGCGCATAACCCTCGCCGACAGCAACGGCTCGACATCGACGCAGACAATCAGCCCTGCGTTCCGCATCGACAGGGAGTCGGGTATCGCTGCAGCCGGTCAGGTCTGTTCAGACCTCTATGTCAAGGACGATACCGCAGTCAGCGCCGACGGCAACATGATCGAAGTTCTGACGATCGACGGCACGATTGTCGCCGGAGGCCGGGGCGCCGTCAGCCTCTCGGAACTGCCCCGCGGCATATACATCATCACCGACGGCACCAACACAATCAAGACAGCCCGCTGACCTCCCGTCAGCCACGATAGAAAAGGAGACGTGTCAATTCCGATACGTCTCCTTCACGTTTCTATCTGTTGATCAGAAATTTCCCACCCTTGAATGTGGCCGGCTGTGTCGCAGAACTCCGGTTTTGTATGATTTCCCGCCCCTAAATGTGGCCGCGTGCCTTTGGCACGCTTCTAAGGTGTTGCGGTGTAACATACTTACTAACAGTCGTTTGAGGGGGGGCGCAGAACTGGCTAAGCGTAGGGATGCTCCATGGAGCATCCAACGTTAAAGCATTGACTATCAGAGGATGCACGAGCGTGCATCCTACTACTGGTCAAACTTTGGGATAGGTGTGCAATGCGGGGCAGACTCAGATTCAGACTCTTTTAATAGCTGCTCAGTTTCCCAGATAATGCCCAACAGTTGAAGTTTAAGATCGAAAATTGCACCTTTGACACTCTCCTTTTTGACACGCGAATA
>DBGBEM010000296.1:0-8342 GCA_048477235.1 Muribaculaceae bacterium
TCAGAAATTTGTATTATCTTTGTTGCCGACAGCAGGGCGATGCGTTCAGGCTGTCGACCCCTTTTTACACACCAAACTCTACATCATGAAAAAGAACGACATCATTTGCAGGATTGCCGCTATAGTCGTGATGCTGTCATGCATGACCGCCTTACCGCCAAGCGCAGACGCGCAGTTTCTGAAAAAACTGTCGCAGGGACTGGAGAAGGTAAACAAAACTCTTCAGAAGGTCGAAGACGCCACCAAGAACAATAAGAAACAGTCCGACAAGAAACCCTCTCCCCAAACCGCCCAAACTTCCCAGAGCTCCCAAACCGCCCAAAAATCCCAACCCGCTCCGACAAAGAAGAAAGAGCGCCGCATAGCCACCGCCCACCTCACCCCTCAGACAAAATTCATCAACGGCTTCGAGAGCATCAATAACCTTCCGCCGGTCAGCGAAGGCATTTTCTATCTGACGCGCACCACCCCCGCGCTGTCGAGCTACACAAGATATTACGGTTTCTGGACTATCGACGGCCGGCTGCTCTTCCCCTATCAGTATGAGCAGATGCCGGGCGACGCCAGCATCAGGCCGCGCTTCAACTCTGGCGCCTGCGTCATGAAAGAGGCAAAGGCCAAGGTGAGGAACGCTCCGATAATCCTCTATGCCGACGGCACAACCAAACCGCTGTCACACGACTGGACCCACGTCACCCAGTTCTGCGAGGGCGTGGCGCAGGTGAGCGAGCAGATCAGCACCGGTGGCCAGCGATATTTCTATATCAACACCAAAGCTCAGAAAATCTGGCCACACCTCGACGAGACGGTAACGACCGAGGACATGCTGAAAACGCGCAAGATCGGCGGCGTCCACATCCGTTCGCTGCGCGAAGGACGACGCGCTTTCTTTGACCGCACTACCAGGACATGGGGTTACCTCGACACCAACGGAAAGATTGTCATCAAACCCGCCTACGCCGAAGTGCGTGACTTCGTGGGCGGATATGCCCTCGTAGAACTGAAAGAGAAGGGGACTTACGAAAGCAAAAAGCTGTTTATCGACAAGTCGGGCAACGTCGTGACATCAGTGATCAACGGCGACGTACACTATCTGAAAGACAACGCCATCTCCGACGTCAGCGACGGAATCTTCTCGACAACCCGCAACAATGCGCTGAACAATTTCGAGACAATCTACTACGACATCACCTCGGGCAAAGAACTCCGCCGCTACAAGTGGGGCGGCTCGGCCTTCCACGAAGGATATGCTTTCGTCAGATTCGGCGAGATGGACGAGAACGTCTATGTCATCGACACATCGTTCAACGTCGTCGGCCGCGTCAATGCCAAATGCGACGAACTCGTTCTCGACAATGTCAGCTTCAGGAACTTCCCCTGGTATACGTTCGACAACAAGGCGGTCAACTATGAGGGCACCATCGAACTGGCTCTGCCGAAAAAGTGGGATCTCAGCGACAAGCTCGGCGAATTCTCGGCCGACGGCTTCGCTCCGGCCGAATCGACCTTCGCCAGCCACGACGGCAGCAGCAAGTCGTTCGAATACAGCGGATATATCGACACCGACGGCGCCTACCGCATAGTCTTCTCGAGCGACAACGGAGCCAACGGCCCCTTCGACAGAGAACTGCCCGGCCCCCAGCCTATTCCGAGAGAGCCTTGGGACTCGACCGGCGGAGGCTACATCAAGGATCCCATCCCGCCGCAGCCCGGCAAGCCGCGCGACGGCCGCCTATGGCTCAGCTATGCCGATACCATTCCCGAAGGCCCGATAGGGCCCGGACGCGAAGCGCTGAAATATCGCGTCAACGTCGTGGCCTATCCGGCGAAAGGGGGCAAGGTGTATGGCTCGGGCGAATACTCACTGGGCGATACCATCCGTGTCACAGGCACCCCCGCCGAGGGCTATCACATCTCTGAAATCGTCAGCGACCGCATGTTCAGCTCAACCGAGACGTTCAACAAGTTCGTCGTTCTGGGCGATATGACCATCACCTGCTACTTCGTCAAAGACGATGTTGTCGGCGATGTCCCCTCCACCGCCATGGTCGGCCACATGCCTACCCAGCCTCAGTTCTGCCGCGCCTATGTCGAGCTCGGCAATGTCGACGGCAACAAATTCACCGAAGGCTCGCGTGGCGTAGCCGCCATCTTCGTCACCGACGACAACCGCAGCGAGATCGACGCCTCCGACAAACAGGCCACAACGTCGTGTCGCGCCAAAGCATTCTTTGTGCCGATGAACATTCTGGGCATTATGGAAGACAATGACCGCAAATATCTGCGCTTCGACGGCGGAATAATAAAATACACCCTGTCGGTCAGCGACGACACTCCATTCGGGATCCTCAGCAACCCGCTGTTCAAGCTGATGCTGGCCTTCGACGGCCGCGACCGAGGCGAGCTTGAACCGGGAGCCTACCGCATAGAGATCGTCGAGGGCTCGCCTGAAGAGGGAGCGATGACCCTCGGCGAGCTCCAGCGCCTGTCGGCCCGCTACGGATGGATCAACTCCGACGACGAATCGTTCACAAAGCGGCTGCCGGCATTCTTTGGCCCGAAATATTCGAAAGGACTCTCATCAGATTTCTTCGCCGGCACCCGTCTATCGACCACTAAGCCGACAGCAATCCAGTGGGAACCGAGCGAAGACTTCTTCGCCGACCGCTCGCTGCTCGAACAGCTTGCCGCCTCGCTCGGCGAGCTCTACCGAAAGGCAGTGAAAGGCACCCGTCTCGAAGACTACGACATGCAACAGTTCTCAACAGACCTCGACAACCACGTCTTCAAAGCGAAATAACGCCCCCGAACGGCGCGGGCACGTAGGGTCGCGGCATGCCGCGGCCCTACGTCATATATCACATCCGCCAATTTCTCAGCCGGGAACGTTCTATATGAGAAATTTGTTATATATTTGCAAAAGAATATCTAAAAGCAGATAGACGATGGCACGACCGATTAAAGAAACTCCTGAACTTACAGGCAAAGATGCCGTTCGATTTGAAACTCTCATATCGAGCCCTAAGCCTGTGTCGAAAGAAGAAAAGGAACGTGCGCGTAAAGCCTACGAAGTCATGAAATCCATTAGCGACTTCCAGTGGTAAAATATGGACATAACTAAACTTAGGCAGTTCCAGTTATCATACGACACTGACATAAAGCCATTCAAATGCGCTGACAATGATCTGAATGACTTTCTTTTTGACGATGCGAAACATTTTCAAAAAGAGCTTATGGCCGTAACCTATTTGCTCGAATATATGGAGCAAAATAAGACTGTGGCTTACTTTAGTTTGCTTGCAGACAAAATCACCTTCAATCCCGATGAAAAGGGAATGTGGAACAAGCTCAATCGTAATATTCCAAATTCAAAACGTCGCAGAAGTTATCCGGCTGTGAAAATCGGCAGATTAGCTGTGAGCGAAGAATTTGGTGGAAACGGTCTTGGCACATTCATTCTTGACAACATCAAGTATGCTTTTGCCAACGTCAAGCGATTAGGTTGCCGATTTATTACAGTTGACGCACTAAACACTGCTGTTGCTTTTTATGAAAAGAATGGTTTTCAGTTCTTTACAGAGCAAGACAAAGGCGATCATACCCGTCTGATGTTCTTCGATCTCAAAAACTTCATAAACTAAATTACCTGTAATAAATCATTATCCTACAATTCGTATACTGATCACGTCTTCAAAGCGAAACAACATCCACACAGGGTCGCGGCATGCCGCGGCCCTACATCATATATCCCATCGGCACCGATTTTCGCTGATTTTTGGCAAGGTTGAACTTTTTTGCTAATTTTGCGACGATGTTATAAAACTATGCCCTCGGGCATAACAATTTCGATTGTCTATGATAAAAAGTGCTCTCGAAAAAATGGTCAGCGAAGACATGAGCGGTATCTGGCAGGTTCTCCAGCCTGAAGAGAAACGCTTGATTGTCGATAATTTTACGGTACACAATTTTAAGAAAAACCAGATCATCTACAGCGAGGGCGACACCCCCGAACATCTCTGGTGTCTTTTCAAGGGGAAAGTAAAAAAGTATAAAGACGGTGTTGGCGGACGTGTCCAGATTCTGCGCCTGATCAGGCCGGTGCAGTATTTCGGCTACCGGGCCTATTTCGCCGACGAAAAATATGTTTCGACCTCAGCGACAATGGAGCCGTCGGTTGTCGGTTCACTGCCGTTGCCGCTGGTCAACGACATGATCCAGAAAAACAATCAGCTGGCAATGTTCTTCATCCGCGACCTCGCCTGCAATCTCGGCACGAGCGACTCGCGCATCGTCAGCCTGACACAGAAGCATATCCGCGGACGTCTGGCCGAGGCTCTCACGGTTCTCATCGACAGCTACGGCTACGAGGAAGACGGAGTAACGATCCGCGTATATATGGCGCGTGAAGACCTCGCCAATCTGTCGAACATGACAACCAGCAACGCCATACGCACTCTCAGCTGCTTCGTTGCCGAACACATCGTCATCGTTGACGGCCGCTGCATAAAAATCGTCAACGAGCCCGCTCTGCGTAAGATCTCACGTTTCGGATAACGCGCTCTGCAATCCGGGCCGTGGCATAGCTGACCGCCGCCACAATTATGATCGGGAAAAATATCCTGTAGGTTCCGCTCATCTCAGCCACGAGAAAGGCTGCCATAAGCGGAGCTCTGACAGCTCCGGCCATGACCCCGGCCATGCCGACAAACGCCATCTCGACAGCAGGTAGCCTCACTCCGAACAATGCTTCGGACACCTGAGCGAAAAAGAATCCGGCCACACATCCGGCAAACAGTGTCGGAGCAAAATCTCCGCCAACGCCGCCGCCTCTGGTGGCCGACGCTTTAGCAATTCCTTTGAGCAGAAGAACCGCTCCGGCAAGAAGAATTAACGACGGAGGCGTTGCCATATCCGAAAAAACGCTGTTGACGCCGAGCACTCCATAGTCGCCGCTCATCAGCCTTCCCATTGCCGAATAGCCCTCGCCGTAGAGCATAGGCAACATACTGACACAGACTCCGAGCATAAGCCCCGACACGACAGCCCTGCCCCACCATGTTCTGACTCTGGCAATAAGACCGGCGGCAATATTGCCTGTCGTGTTATAATAGACGGAATAGAGTCCGCAGAAAAGCCCGAGCAGCAAAACAGCCGGCAGCAGTCCGAGACTGAAATCTGGAAATGAGCCCACAGGAAAATCGATTCGGAATCCGGCGAGCGACGCTGACGTCATTGCCGACGTCACACATCCCAGCGCAAGAGCCATCACAGCCCAGGTCGTCATCGGCATAGCCATTATCTCGAGTGTGAAAAGCATACCGCCGAGCGGCGCCTGAAAGATACCGGCAATACCGGCGCCGGCACCGATACCTATAAGCAGGCGCACATCAGACTTCCGCGCACCGGCGAAACGTCCGAGATTGCTTCCTATTGCCCCGCCTGTGAATGCGATAGGCCCCTCGGCACCTGCCGATCCTCCGAATCCGAGAGTAAGGGAGCTGGCAATGAAGGCCGCTATCATATCGCGCTTTTTCAGATAATATTTCCTCTCCCGCAGATCGCGCATGATTATTCGGGAACAACCGTCTTCAACGTAGTCGCGCACAACATAACGCTGAAAGACTGCCGACAGAATTATGCCACAGAGCGCAAAGAGAACAAACCAAAGGCTGAAGCCGTCAGTGCGGATAACACCGGTGACAGACTCCGAGACAAATACAATCGTTTTCTTCAGCAGATAGGCTGTTACCCCGGTGATCAACCCGGTAACCGCCGCAGCCACCATAAGAAAAGTGCGCGGCGCTATATGGCGGCAACGCCCGACTATGGCATCGCGCACCATCTGAACCACAGAGCCGGGCTGATAGTGTCTCATGCCCGGAAAACGCCTGCCGCTTCTGTTTTGTTCGGTCCGGCCGGCTACATGACGAGGCCTCTTCTCCGGGAGACGAGGCCTCGAATATATATCAAAATGAATGTTAGAATAGTGTCGTAAAGATCAGGCCATAGCCGGTTCAAGGCTCGCTTCGGCGGGAACCTCTTCGGGGGTGCCGGCCGATTCGCGGGCTGCGGCGCGAGTGCCGTCGGGGTCGTAGATGCTGATAGGCAGTTCGCCTGTCAGAGCGCAGGCGGCGTTGAAGGCCAGCGAGAACATCTCGTCTTCGCCCGGACGAACAACAACCGGGCCGATAAATCCTGCCCACTCGACGATGCGGTCAACACAGTATTTGCTGTGGGCGATTCCGCCGGTAATGATGATAGCGTCGACTTTGCCGCGGAGGGCAACCGAACGGGCGCCGATTTCGCGGGCAGTCCCGTAGAGCATGCCTTCGAGCACACCCTTATAGGGCTCTTCGCCGGCGAGAGCTTTCTGCTCGATAAGGCGCGTGTCGTTGGTGCCGAGATGGGCGGCAAGACCGCCACGGCCGTTTATCATCTTCTTTATCTCGCGCAGAGTGTATTTGCCGCTGAAACAGAGCTCGGCAAACTGGTCGGCAGGCAATGTGCCGGCGCGTTCGGGAGCATACGGGCCGTCGCCGTTGAGGGCGTTGTTGACATCGACAACCTTGCCCATGCGATGGGCAGCCACCGAAATACCGCCTCCCATGTGGACAACGATGAGATTCAGCTCGTCGTAGCGGCGGCCGATCTCGCGCGCATAAAGACGGGCAACGGCCTTGCCGTTGAGCGCATGGAAAACGCTGCGGCGCTCGAGCATGGGCAGTCCCGACAGGCGCGCCTCAGGCATGAACTCGTCGACAACTTCGGGGTCGGCGATAAACGAACGGCATCCGGCCTCTTTTGCCAGAATATCGGCCAGCAACGCGCCCAGATTGCAGACATGTTCCATCTCGGCATGGACGAGGTCGTGGATGATATACTCGTCGACCTCATAGACGCCGCCGGGAGTAGGCCGCAGAAGACCGCCACGGCCTATGACGGCGTCGAACTCACTGATGTCGAGACCGGCTTCCTCGATAGCGCGGTGCATGGCGCGGTTACGGTAGTCGAGCTGCTCGTTGGGATGGTTGAAGCCTGCAAGCTCGTCGGCCGGATGATGGACTGTGGTGTTCCAGATCATTGCCTGACCGTCGCTGACGGAGAACTTTGTCGACGTCGAGCCGGGATTAATTACAAATATCTTCATTTCAATCGGTTATTCTAAAAAAATGGGATTCAAAGCTCATAATGGCCGGCAACGCAAGCCAGCGCGAGCGAGAAATATTTGTTGTCGGCCGAGTCGGCGCGCGAGGGGGTGACGACAGGTGCCGTAGTGCCTATCAGAAGGGCTGCGATACGGGCACCACCGAAAAGAGCGAGAGTCTTATAGAAAGCATTTGCGGCTTCGAGGTCGGGCATGATGACGACATCGGCGTCTCCGGCAGCCGGGGCCTTGATTCCCTTGATCTGGCCGGAATGAGGATCGAGCGCTGTCTTTATATCCATCGGGCCACCCATTTCGACTTCGCCGTAAGAACCGGCAGCCGCGCGGGCTATAAGCTCGACATAGTCGAGGGTGCACTGGAATTTCTTGTTGACTTTCTCGGTAAAATGAACCAGCGCAACCTTCGGGCAGGTGTGGCCCATACGCCGCGCCATATCGACATTGTGGCGCACCATGGCGTCGAACTGATCGAGATTAGGAACCGGAATCACAGCGCTGTCGCTATAGATCAGCAACTTGTCGTAGCCGGGGATGTCGGCAACGGCTACGTGGCTCATGACACGTCCGTGGGGCAGCAGACCATGCTCTTTGTCGAGCACGGCGCGCAGGAGATTGTCGGTGTTGATCGAGCCCTTGAAAACGACTTCGGCGCGACGCTCGTTTATAAGCTTAACCGACATGGCAGCGGCTGAATCGAAATCGTCGGTATCGACAATCTCTATGCGGTCGCCGTATTGCTGCTTCCATTCTTTCTGAATCTCAGGACGAACAGAATCGTTGACAAGAATAAAATCGGCCACGCCCTCGCGGAGACAGCGGTCGATAACCTCGATTGTCGGTTCGTCGTGGGGGCAGACTGCGACAACGCGCTTGCGGCGCGGCTGTTCTTTGAATCGTTTGGCGAGGCCTTCAAAATCTTTAATTGGCTCCATTTCTATCAAATTTAAGGCATTCGGCGGGAGACGGAGCTCCCGGTGTTTTCATTGGTCAGGAGCAAAGGTATAGACCTCTTCCGAGAAAAGCAAGAAAATGGCCGAAAAAATTACACACAAAATCAAAATATGTGCATTTTTCAGAAAAAAGCGCCGTTGGAATTTCGTCGTCGCGAAAAAAAGCGTACCTTTGCATCAACAATGCGGTAGTAGCTCAGTTGGTAGAGCATCAGCTTCCCAAGCTG
>DBGBEM010000297.1:0-15575 GCA_048477235.1 Muribaculaceae bacterium
GATCGGCGAGCCGGGCACAGGTAAGACCGCTATCGCCGAGGGGCTTGCCCAACGCATTGTGCGCGGCGACGTGCCGGAGAACCTGCGCTCGAAGCAGATCTTCTCGCTCGACATGGGCGCGCTGGTCGCCGGCGCCAAATATAAGGGCGAGTTCGAGGAACGCCTGAAAGCCATCGTCAACGAGGTCACCCAGAGCGACGGCGAGATCATTCTCTTCATCGACGAGATCCACACCCTCGTCGGCGCAGGCAAAGGAGAAGGCGCCATGGACGCGGCCAATATCCTCAAACCGGCCCTGGCCCGCGGCGAGCTCCGCTCGATAGGCGCCACCACTCTCGATGAATACCAGAAATATTTCGAAAAAGACAAAGCTCTCGAACGCCGCTTCCAGAAGGTGATGGTCAACGAGCCCGACGAGGCCAGCGCCATCGCAATTCTGCGCGGACTTAAAGAGCGCTACGAGAACCACCACAAAGTGCGCATCCGCGACGAAGCGATTATCGCCGCCGTTACCCTCTCCGAGCGATATATCACCGACCGCTTTCTCCCCGACAAGGCTATCGACCTCATCGACGAGGCCGCCTCGAAGCTGCGCCTTGAGATGGACAGCGTGCCTCAGGCTCTCGACGAGATAACCCGCCTGATCGCCCAGAAAGAGATCGAGCGCGAGGCCATCAAGCGCGAGGGCGACTCCGCCAAGCTCAATGAAATAGAGCGCGAGCTGGCCGACATGCGCGAGGAAGAGAAGCAGTATACTTCGGAATGGAAAGCCCAGAAAGGGCTTATCGACAAGATTCAGCAGAACAAGATCGACATCGAGCAGCTCAACTTCGAGGCTGAACGCGCCGAACGCGAAGGAGACTACGCCAAGGTCGCCGAAATCCGCTACAGCAGCATCCAGTCGAAAGAGAAGGAGAACGCCGACATTCAGGAGCAGCTCAAAATGATGCAAGGCGACAAAGCCCTCATCAAGGAAGAGGTCGACTCGGAAGACATCGCCGACATCGTATCGCGATGGACAGGCATCCCCGTCAACAAGATGGTTCAGAGCGAAAAAGACAAGCTGCTCCATCTCGAAGACGAGCTCCACAAGCGCGTTATCGGACAGCAGGAAGCCATTGCCGCGATAGCCGACGCCGTCCGCCGCTCGCGTGCGGGCCTCAACGACCCGCGCCGCCCGATAGGCTCGTTCATCTTCCTCGGCACAACCGGTGTCGGCAAGACCGAGCTTGCCAAGGCTCTGGCCGAATATCTCTTCGACGACGAAAACATGATGACCCGTATCGACATGAGCGAGTATCAGGAGAAGCACACCGTGTCGCGCCTTGTCGGAGCGCCTCCGGGATATGTCGGCTACGACGAGGGAGGTCAGCTGACCGAGGCTGTGCGCCGCAAGCCCTACTCCGTCGTGCTGTTCGACGAAATCGAGAAGGCCCACCCCGACGTGTTCAACATTCTGCTTCAGGTGCTCGACGACGGACGTCTGACCGACAACAAAGGCCGTATGGTCAACTTCAAGAACACGATTATCATCATGACCTCGAACATGGGCAGCAGCGTCATCCGCGAAAACTTCGCCAAGATGACGCCCGAAAACCACGATGAGGTTGTCGAAAAGACCAAAGGCGAAGTGCTTGAGATGCTCAAACAGACGATCAGGCCGGAGTTCCTCAACCGCATCGACGAGACTATCATGTTCACTCCGCTCAACGAGCGTGAGATCGAAGAGATCGTCGGGTTGCAGATCAATTCCGTCAAGAAAATGCTCGCTAAGAACGGCGTCACCCTCGAAGTCACTCCGGCAGCTCTGAAACTGCTCGCCAAGGAAGGCTACGATCCCGAGTTCGGCGCACGTCCCGTCAAGCGTGTCATCCACCGCCTTGTCCTCAATCGTCTGTCGAAAGACATCCTGGCCCAGAAAGTCGACAAAGACCACCCGATCATTATCGACGAAGCCAACGACGATCTCATATTCAAGAACTGACAACTTCTGACCGTTTGTGCAGCGGGATGAGCCTCTGACTCATCCCGCTGTCATTTTTTTCCATATCTTTGCGGCAAAATAACAGAACCCGACATGAAATTCGTCCATATCCTGCTTTCCGCTATAATCCTCGCGTCATCTGTGCCGGCGCTCCGGGCCGGAGAGTGCGACGACCTCATTATGAAGAAGGAGGCCGCAGCCTTTCTGAGCAATATGCCGGAAAATCTACAGCACATCCAGTCTGAGGCTATCATCAAAGCCATCAACGGGAATACTTCTGACCTTCATGCTGTAAGAAACTCACGGAACACGCTCCCGCCGCTGCCGGAGAATATCGAGGTCAGGCAACTGTCCGACCGTCTGAGAATCTATGAGCCGAAAACCTCCGGCAGAAAGCCAATGCCGGCGCTGATATACCTACATGGCGGCGGATGGACTTTCGGAAGCCTCAACAGCTGCGCGCGATTCTGCGGCGCCGTCGCCTCAGGCGGAAATATCAAGGTCATTGCCGTCGACTACCGTCTTGCTCCCGAAAACCCGTTTCCGGCCGGGCTGAACGACTGCATCGAAAGCCTGAAGTTTGTCAGTTCGCGTTGCGATTCGCTCGGAATCGACCCGGCCCGCATCGCTATCGGAGGGGACAGCTCGGGCGGAAACCTTGCCATCGCCACAGCCCTCGCGCCCGACTGCAAGGGACTGCTGAACGCGCTCGTTCTGTTCTATCCCGTGACGAAAGCATATACCGACGGCTCAGACTCGTGGAACCGCTTCGGCGAAGGATATGGACTCGACTCCGAAATCATGGAAACCTTCAACCGTGCCTATCTTGCCGAAGAAAATCCGCGGAATCCCGCTGTCAGTGTGGCCCTTTGCAGCGACAGCGATCTGGAGCGGCTGCCGCCGACACTGCTTGTAGCAGCCGGCCACGATATATTGCGGGATCAGGGGATAGAATTCGCAGAACGTCTCGGGAGCAGAGTCAGGCGCATCGAATTCCCTGAAGCCTGCCATCTCTTCATAACCGTTCCCGGACAGGAGAGTGCCTTTGAAAAGGCCGTCGGGCTGACGCGGCAGTACTTAGAGAATTAGGAATTACTAATTAGTAATTATAAAATTTATAAAAGTTACGGCCGCAGAGAAAGAAGAACAACGTTCTCGACGTGGGCCGTATGGGGGAACATATCGACAGGCTGCACGCGCTCTACGCGGTAATGGCTGTCGAGCAGGGCAAGATCGCGCGCCTGAGTGGCCGGGTTGCAGCTGACATAGACAAGACGCGCGGGAGCGGCCCTCTTGATGACCTCGACGACATCGGGATGCATTCCCGCACGCGGCGGATCGACAACCATGACCTCAGGACGGCCGTGGGCGCCGACAAACTCATCGGTGAGCACATCTTTCATGTCGCCGGCAAAGAACAGCGTCTTGTCGGTCAGCCCGTTGACGGCGGCGTTAACCTTAGCGTCGCCGATAGCTTCGGGCACATATTCTATGCCGACGACCTTGCGGGCCGAACGGGCGAGGAAACAGGCGATCGTTCCTGTTCCGGTGTAAAGGTCATAGACAAGCTCGTCCCCCCTGAGGGCGGCAAAATCGCGCACTACGCTGTAGAGCCGATAGGCCTGGCGCGAGTTGGTCTGATAGAACGACTTAGGGCCTACGCGAAAGCGCAGATCCTCCATAGCCTCTTCGATGAACGGTTCGCCCGACCATACCTCTATTGCCTGGTCGGCAAACGTGTCGTTGAGTTTGAGGTTGACACAGCAGAGCAATGACGTTATCTCGGGGAAGTCGCGGCGCAGCATCTCCATGACGTCGGATATGGCTTCGCGGTTCTCTTCGCCGAAAACCATCAGCACCATCTTCTGGCCTGTCGAGGCCGTGCGCACCATCATAGTGCGCAGCAGACCGGTATGGTTTCTCAGGTCGTAGAACGTATAGCCTTTTTCGCGGGCCAGAGCCTTGACGGCGAGACGCACACGGTTCGAGAAATCTTCCTGAAGATGGCATCTGTTGATGTCGAGCACCTTGTCGAAAGCGCCCGGAATATGGAACCCGGCAGCGTCGCGGTTCACGAAGGTCTCGGCCGAGGCAAGCTGCTCGGGAGTGAGCCACGACTTGTTGCTGAACGTATATTCCATCTTGTTGCGGTATTCCGTAACCGACTCCGAGCCGATAATCGGCGAGACGGGCGGAAGCTCGACTTTGGCTATGCGCTCAAGAGCGTCGATAACCTGCTGCTGCTTGCACTTGAGCTGGAATTCATAAGGCAGGTGCTGCCAGCGACAGCCTCCGCAGGTTCCGAAATGCTCGCAGAACGGCTCGCGGCGAAGTTCCGAGGGCTGTTCGAGAGCCACAATGTGGCCCTGGGCCCACGAGCCTTTCTTTCGGTCGAGCTTGACGGTGACAATATCTCCGGGGGCGCCGAAAGGAATGAAAATGACGGGGTGCCCTTCGACCCGGGCTATGGCGTTGCCCTCGGCGGCGACACCGCTGACGGCGATATGCTCCAGCGTCGGGAGCGGTTTGCGGTTTCGAGCCATTTGACTGACAGAGTGAATTGTTAGCGTCCGAAGAAACGCATGAGGTTATCGCCTTCCTCGGGCACAAACGTGCCGAGATGGCGTTTTTTCTTCTCGTCGAAGATTTCGCTGATGGCAAAGAATATTCCGCTTTCCTCGACGTCGCCGAACTCGTCGTTGATGGCTGTTCCGAACATGCGCATCGTCGGCGACAGCGACATATAGGCATTGACAAGCGGCGGGATGTTGCAGCCGAGATCGCGCACGTGTTTGTTAAGTATGCGGTAGTCCTCGCGGAAGCTGCCGCCGGTGAATATGCGCTCCATGGCGGCGGTATCGGTATTGGTCACCAGCGGGCGGAACGGCCTCACGAGCCTGTCGGGGTCGGGAAAATATTTGTTGAGGAAATAGAGGATCATGTTGCGCGCCTCGGGCCCGTAGTCGGGATACATCGTGACCTTTCCGAAAAGATATTTGATCTCGGGATCGATGACAGCCAGCGCTCCCAGTCCGTCCCAGAGATTGTCGAGGGCATAGATGGTCTTTGCCTCGGCTTTCGACGACTGGTAGCCTACCCTGACGAACGAGCGGCCGAGCTCGAGAGTGTTCGGCAGGAACTCGTCGATGAAACGCTTCGAGAAGTCAAACATATGGCTGGTCGCTATGCGCGGCTGCCCGTTGACCATCCTGACGTCGCGTCCGGTGATGAATCTGTAGCCTCCGAGAATGAGGTTGTTTTCGGGATCCCACACAAGGAGCTGACGGCAGGGGGGATCCATGACATCGAAGTCGTCGATATCACAGGCTTTTCCGGTGCCGCCGCCGGCCGAACGGAATGCTATCTCGCGCAGACGTCCGATCTCGCGCATGACGTTCGGGGCTTCCCGGCCGTCGACGACATATATTTCGTTGCCGCCCTTGTTGGTTGAGCGCAGACGCCGTTCGGGCGTCAGCTCGGCCTTGAGGGCCTCGACAGGTATTTCATCAATAATCTTCTCGTCCATACAATGTAGGGGCTATCGACTATGTGTTGGGTTATTGAGACTGTAGACTGTATCGCAGACTTTCTGCGCTTCGTCGTCGGCCTGCTGCCCGCCTGAAAAAGAGCTGTAGGCGATGCGCTCTCCGACATGGATGTCGAAGTTGCAGTCGCGGCATCGGAACACTTCTCTGGGCAGGAGCAACATTTCAAAATTGAATTTCAGACCAAGTTTTGTTCTAAACTTTGCAAAGTTATAAAAAAATGTCGAATTATTGCCACTAAAAAAAAGCGGCACTACATCGCGCTTCGACGCAATGCTTTTATTGACAAACATTTTATGCCATTGCAGATCGCGGATAACTCCGCCCGCTCCTTTGCGCGAGACGAGCCCCGAGGGGAAAACTATGACAGGGCGGGCGCTGTCGAAGGCCTCGACAAGGCGCGCGGTCGCCGTGCGCGACTGGGCGCCGAATTTGTTGATGGACACGAAAACTCCGTCTAACGGCGACAAAACGCTGAGCAGGTCGTTGACAACGAAATATGGCTCGCAGCCATGATGGGCCGCTATCATGTCGATGATGGCTATGCCGTCGAGAGCGCCCAGAGGATGGTTCGACACGTAAATGACGCGCCTGTCGGCGGGGGCGGGCAGATTCCCGCGCCCGATAACGCGGTAGGAGGCATTGAGGTCGTGGAGTATGCCGCGGCAGAACGCGCTGTCGCGCTTGTCGCCGTTGTCGGTCAGCAGTTTGTTGAGGCCGTCCTGACATATCAGACTCTTGACCCACGCCGTCAGAGCCCGCGGAATAAACCGCGCACGCGGCCCCAGACGCTGTCGCAGGACGGCGTCGACGTCGATCTTCAGTGTCGGGTCTAAGGCGGCTTCTTTCATTGGTGTGTGAGACCTCAATGGCTGATTTAAGATGCAAAGGTAGCTGTTTTGACTGAAAAATGCTACTTTTGCAGTCATGAAGTTCAAAGTCGAAGGAGTAAACACGTTTCCCGGCCGCTTTATCGAGAGCGAAGGCCGCCGCGCCGACAGCGGCGACGGGCCGCTGGCGCTGATATGTGTCGGCGAGGCGGCGGCTGAGGCAGCCGACCCGGAAGAGGCCGATTGCGTTGTCGCCGTCGGCATGGCCGGTCTCGGAGCCGACAGGCTGCGCGAGGCCTGCAACCGCTCGGGAAAGCCGCTCGCCCTGCTGCGCTGCGCGCCGGTGATCGGCACCGGCATGACGGGCCGCTGGCGCGATATGGTCAACGCAATCTATCGCGGCATCTGTCTGCGCGTCGACGGCAACAAGGCGCGCGCCTCGATGGTTCATGCCCTCGATGTAGGCCGTGCGGCCGTGATGTCGGCCGGCATGAACGGGGCATGGTGGCTCAGCGACGGGCGCGACCATCTCGTCGACGACGCCGTAGCCGCTCTGGCAAAGCGCATCAACGACAAGCGCGTCATGCGCATGAGCCTGAAAAAGGCCCGTCGCACAGCCCTGCTGCTCGATATTGTCACTCTCGGCGGAGCCCATGCGCGCGAACGCCTCGCACTCGACACCTCCGACAGCCTTGTCGACGCCCGTCCGCTGCTCGACGCCATAGGGCTTGAGCCGCGCGACACTCTGGAATATATATCGACCCACGTCTATTCCGATGAAGATCTCTGACCGCATAGCCCGCGCGGCATCGCTGACAGGGGCATCGCTGAAGACCCTCGTCAAGGTGGCGCTCCAGTCGCGCCCCGTGGCGTTAAGCCCTGCCGGCGACCCGGCGCGGCTTCTGATAATGGGAAACGGCCCGTCGCTGCGCGCCGAAATCGACAGTCATCTTTCAGAACTGGCCTCGTCGACGACAATGGCGGTGAATTTCGCAGCCAACGCCCCTGAGTTCACCGATCTGAAACCGCGCTACTACCTTCTGGCCGACCCGCATTTCTTCAGCGCCGGCAACGACGCCAACGTCGACCGTCTGCGCTCGCGGCTGAGAGAAGTGACATGGCCCATGACGCTCTTCACTCCGCGCGGCACCTCCATTCCCGGGCTGCCGGAGAATGTAACGACCGAACACTTCAACATGGTCGGCGCCTCGGGATTCAGAAAGCTCGTCAGATGGCTCTACGGCCGACGTCTTGCCATGGCGCGCCCGAGGAATGTGCTCATTCCGGCCCTGATGATCGGCGTGTGGCTCGGATTCCGCGAAATCTACATTCTCGGGGCCGATCATTCGTGGCTCCGCACTCTCGACATCACCGACGACAACGTCGTTGTTTCGGTGCAGCCCCATTTCTATAAGGAAGACCCGCGCGAACAGCAGCGCGTCAGCTCGGTCTACCGCGACGTCAGGCTTCATGAGATTCTCGGGAGTTTCGCCGTAGCCTTCGCCGCCTACCACGACATAGCTCCCTGGGCCCGCGAACGCGGCACAGCCATATACAATGCCACTCCCGGCAGCTACATCGACGCCTTCGAGCGACGTCGTCCTTTCTGAATCAGAGGCTGGGCAGCCGAGGCGAATCCTTGACAGCTATCCTCCCCTCCGCGTCGATGACATAGAACGACGGCGTTGCGCGTATCTGATAGCTGTCGTCAGCCTCGGGCGAGATGCCGGTCTCCCATTGGGGCGGGAGTTTCGAGGCGTGTTCGAGCCAATGCTCCCGTTCAGTTCCCGGATATATCATGACAACGCGAATTCCCGGATCGGCGCGCCTCAGCTCGTCGATGGCGCTCTCGCATTTCGGACAGTCGGGCTCATAAAAGAAAAGCAGGGTCGGCTCTCCTGTCAGCAGCTTTTTCCGGCCGCCCCCGAATGCTTCATAAATAATATCGGGAGCGGGCGAGCCGGGAGCATTCCTCGATATGTCTTCGAGAATATAGCGCGAACGCTCGTTGCCCGTCAGCCTGAGATCGGCGTCGGCGAAATAGCTGAAGACAGTCTCGTTATACTGCGGAGAAGCGGGTTCATAGAAATAGAGGCCGGCTATTCCGAAAAACAGGGCGTAGACGCTCTCTCCGGCTTCCGAGGCCGCAGTCATAGCCCGGACGACACCCCGGGCCACAGCCTCGCCGGCGGCAATATCGGCCACCGACCCGAAATTGGCCATAGCCTGCTCGACAAACATCGAGTCGAGGCTCGCCTGAGTGTCGGCGAAGTCCATTGTGTCCCAGAAATGTTCGGCGAGATAATCGGCGCGGGCCTGAGGCTCGGTCAGCGCGGCCGGAATCGGCGGCAGCGGCAGTTCCTTAGGCTGAACGGCCGGCGTCGACCTTGTTTCGGTTCCCCGGCAGGCAACAGCCATGAGGCAGCTGAAAGCCGCCAGAATAACAATCAGTCTGTATCGCGAACGCATCTTATAGCCATTTCATTGTTGGAAACAGTATAGCTCGTCATGGGCTCGTGCTGGGTGGCCGCGCCCGTAGCTGTCACTATCTTCATCGGGAAACGCCAGTTCGACGAAGCCGTTCCGGCGGGATCGTTCGGATTGGCGCCGGGGATATAGCCGTCGAAATCGAAATAACTGTAGCTGCATGTCAGCTGATAGACATTTCCCGACGGCACATTCGAGGTGTGCTCGTTGAGGATGGCGATGATCGTAAGCTCTTTCTGATTGGGCACACGCCAGCCTGTGCGCTTGGTCGTCCCTTCGAGAAACGCACACGGATTGACTGTCGACAGATAGTTGCCCCACTCGATTGTCTTGCCGCTGATTCCGAGACGCGAATCATTGAGGCTGACAGCCTCGGTGTAGTATTCGAACGCGCGGTAGCAGCGGTTGTAGCGCTGGTCGTTGATGTCGTGGACAGGCATCGGATGGGCCGACGAGCGGTAGGCCTCGGCGCGCACGGCACGCGAATCGAAATACTTCAGCTCCACGACATTAGCTCCGTCGCGCTTGACAAAAGGCACCTGGGTTACATTCGTAGTGTTGATGACCGTCATATCGCCGCCGAGGTTTCTGACACAGCGGACTTCCCACGGCGCTCCGCCGCCCCACTGACGCCAGTTCGACCACGAGACGCCTTCCATGAGCCATACCATTTTACCGTCGGAGGCATACATGAGCATGCTGGAATTCTCCTGATTGCTGTTGACGTTCTTGTTGGGAACCCGGCTCACCTTAGGCTCGAAAATAGGATTGGCCAGCGCGCGCCGCCCGAGAATGGCACTTAGAATCTGAGAGACGGTAGGCACAAACCAGCGGATTTCGTTGTTGTCGATGACGCCGTCGCCGTCGAGATCACGGTTGCGGTTCAGGCAGGCCGTGATAGCCTCGATATAGCGAGGATTCGAGGTCAGATCGGCGTCGAACTTGCGGTCGGCGCTCGGCATCGTTCCGCCGCGGTCGCCGCTCGATGTCTCGACAATGGCGGGCAGAGGCTCGGTCCGCGCCGCGCGGTAAATATCCTGATTGTTGATTGTGTTGACCTGCTGGAAACTGTTCTGAATAAACGTGTTCCACCTCATGCGGCTGCTCTTGCCCGAGAGATAGCTGTAGATATTATAGCGGCCGGAATTCGGATTGCCCGTTCCGTCGTAGTCGGTGTTGCAGCGCAGATTAAGGCCGAGACTCTCATTGGTTGTCTCAAGCCCCATGGCCGACTCCGCCAGCGAATTATAGTAGGTCTGGATCGACGCCTGCGAAACGGCATATTTCGACTTGTAGTAGATACTGTTGCCGTCGGGCGAAATGCTGCCGGCCACATTAAGCCATGCCCTGCGGTCGGGACGGTCGACATATCCGCGCCAGTTCAGCGACCCCTTCTCATTGCCCTGCGACGTGTCGTCCTCATAGACATACTCGTTGACAAAGACCGTATAATAACCCGCGCTCAGCTTGCCGCGCACTTCGTCGAGAGTATACGTTCCCGAGTCGCTGCGCGGTTTATAGGCGGCTATCGTAGAGGCATTGGTGGTTTTGCGGAGTTCTATCCACGACATGTAGCGGAACCGTTCATCGCTCTGCGCCGGCACCGTCGAGGGGTTTTCGGAGTCGATGCGCACTTCGTTGCCGTTGAGGTCGTAAGCTACGACGTAGTATTGGAAGTTCGAGATGTCGGAGCTTGAGAGATATATGTTGAAAACCGAATAATGGGCGTCGAGGGTGTAATAGTTGTCGGTGATGTCGGTCACGATACCCTCCACTCCGGGGTTGACCTCATTGCCCGAGGCTTCGACGACTATATCGTTGACATTGCGGATGGTGACATTGTAGGTATACTTGGTATTGCGGCGGCAGTTGAAATCTGTCGCACGCGACATGACGTCGTCCCCCTCGCAGAAGCCCAGATGAATGAGATAGGTCGACGACACGAGCCTTTCGCCGTCGGGCTTGTTGCCGTTTTCGTCGACAGCCATCTCCATTCTGACATTCAGGAGCACGTAGGTAGCCATATTGTTCGGGTCGTCGCTCGTCGCCGACCCTACCAGCGATCTGAACTTGCCTGAGTTGGTTCCGTCGGCATTCTTATATTGCAGGCTGCGGTTGTTGTAGGCGTTGTCGGCCGTGGTTCCGGCCGGCAGCGTGCCGGTGCGCTTGTTTTCGAGCTGCCAGAAGTCGAAGCTGTAGGTTCGGTCGCCCGTAGCCCTCATCTCGGTCATCTCGGCGGAATTGACATATCGGCGGCCGTTGACGGCGCGGTCGTCGGGGGCATTGACGGGGTCGAGGCCGACATGCTCGTAGAGCCATGAGGTTGTCGGCACGTTGATTATCTGCCAGCTTTCGAGGCTGAAATCCCTGACTGTCGAGGCGTCGGCCGTCACATTGAATTTCACCTGCGAGATAAGCCGGCGAAGATGAATAGCGCCGGAGAGCGTGGTCTCTCCGGGCCTGACGTTGACGGTTGCCGGAGTCGGGCGCGAGCCGTCGGTATGGGTCTGTTCGGTATAGAAACCGCTCATCAGCGGCGGGTTCAGCGGCGCGGCGATGATGATTCCGCCCTCCGAGTCGAACGAGTTGGCGATGTTGCGGAATTTGTCGAGAGTGTCGGCGTCGCCCAGTGCGGCCTCCAGCCCCGTGACGCTCCCGTCGGGCAGGACGGCGGTGCGGTTCTCGAAGTTAGCCACTCCGACAAGAAAGGTCGGCCCCGACAGTGTGCTGAGGGTGACATCGTGGGTGACAGTGTGGTCGAGACTGGCGCTGAGGCCGGTGAGCGCCTTCGAGCCGACAAGCCTGCCCGAGTTGGCATTATATGCTCCGACCCATATCGACGTGACTTTCATGTCGATGCCCGGAGCCATGTCGGCGCGCGAAATCTCGGCCGAGGGGGATATTTTAAGTTTCACTGTCAGAGTGGCCTGACGCCCCTCTTCGACGCTGTCGAACCCGAGATCGCTGTCGGCGCAGGCCGCCAGCAATATCAGGGAAAGAAGTGAGACAATGAATTTCAATATGTTATACATTCTCAATTGAACGTTGGGATGTCGATTGTAGATGTCTGCCACGGACAGACGGTGACTCCGGCCGTGAAGCTGACGTAGTTAAGCGAAATGTCGATGGTGACATTGGTGTTGCGCGGCAGATCGGTCATCGGCACTGTTGCCGGCGAGCCTTCTCTTGCGTAACTGATCGTAGCCCACGCGGTTCTGATTCCGTCGAGGGTCAGACACAGGCGGTAGGGGGTCTCGGCAGTGGTGACCGGCCCTTCGGGAAGATAAATCGGAGGGAGTTCGATCTGCTCGCCGGGAGCGATCTCACGGCCGACCGTTACGGTCAGCTCATTGCCCGAGGTCTGGGCCGGACGATAGGCTACGATGGCGTCCTGACTGTCGTTTGAGAAATCAGCCTCGGGAAAAAGATACTCTCCGGTCGCGATATTGTCGAAACTTACAGAGTTAAGAGTGTGGGAGTTCAGGGGGTCGCTGTTCACAATGCTGACAGAGTATTTCGCGGCAGCTCTGTGGATATTGAAAACAGCCGAATAGTTAGGTGCCGTGCCTATATAATAGTTGTGGATTGCGGTGATAGCAAGCGGAGTGTCCATGCATCCGTCGGGGCGGGTCTGAAGAGTCAGGCCGCGGAGGCGGCTGATGTCGACCCACTGTCCGGCAGGCGCGTTGATGGCTTCGAGAAAGTCGGAGAGGCTTTCTTCGCTGCCCGTCGAAGGGTCGGCAATGGTCTTGCCGGCCTCGTTCGCCACGAAAATGATTGTCTTGAGGTCGTCGCTCTTCACGGGCAGATCGATGCCGCTCACAAGCATGGCGGGATTCGTGCGCAGATCGCGAAGGGTGTTGTGTTCGGCAAACCCGGCGCCGTCGAGAACGATTATGCGCAGGGTCTGGATGCGCTCGCCGTCGTTGGCGGGATCGGCATCGCCACGGCTTGTCCCGTCGCTGAGCCTGATATTCAGCATGGCGGTGTCAGAGCCGGGTTCCTCGGTAACGGCGCGTTCAGAGCAGCCCGCTGCGATGAAAGCAGCGAGCACAGGAAAAAACAGTGTCGTTATCTTAAGAAACAGTTTCACTCAAATGAGGTGTTATCGATTCTGACAGTCCAGCCGTTCACTATGATGCGGGTGTCTACCCACTGCCTGTCGCTGTCGAGAAAGAATGTCAGATTCCAGCGGCTGCACCGGTCGAGATACTCCTGAGAGCTCATCTTGTCGTAGTCGCTGCGGCCCAGCGCGAGATAGCGCGGAAGAGGAAGGCTGACGATTTCCTCGCCGGTGGAGCGGACGGCGATACGGAGCGTAGCGTCGCTGCCATAGATGAGCCGCGAGGTCGACAGTTCGGCAAAACCGAGCGCGGTCGCCTCAGCTCTGTCGGCCGGCGAGACCGAGCCCGACGTCCAGGTTCCGTAGGTGACGGGGTTGCCCGCGACAGGATTGTTAAGGTGGTCGAGCAGGCTGTTGTCGTCGGTGATCGTGAAGGTGAAGTCGTTGCCGTCGACCCTATCGCCCGAAATGCTCTGGAGAAGAATGCGCAGATGGTTTGTTGTCTTGCTCATCGACACTGTCGAGCGGCTGTAGGCCACGGTGTTCGGAGCCACTGTGAAATCGGCTGTCCCGTGGAAATGGTCGTGGAGCCGTTCCCCGATATGGCCGGGCTTGAGCCGCATCGCTATGTCGGAAGGCACCGTCGACGGGCCCGGCTCGACATCATGGGCGAAAGAGGCCTCGCCGCAGGCTATTCCTCCGTAGGCGACGACATGATAGTCGCCCGGCGGAAGCGGAAGGGTCATGCGCCAGCTCTCGTCGGCAAGCTCTTCGCCGATAACCTCGCGCGTCTCGACGAACGAGCCGTCGGAACGGTAGACGTGAACCGTCAGGCAGTCGACCTGCGACGGAAAAGCGTTTGCCTGCTCGAGATTATAGGTATAGACGAAGCGCAGCTCAACCCCTATGTTGCAGTTGTCGCCGTCTTCGAAAATAGCGTCGCACGAGCTGAGAAACAACACCGCGGCAGCGGCCGCCATGGCCGCTGCGCGCGCTGCTGCGTTTTTAATGATCTGTTTCAAATCAGAAAGTCTGGAAAGGTGCTCCTTAATACTCGATATTGTTGACACGGACAACCCAGTCGAGAACTCTGACGTCGAGAGTGAAATAGTTGTCGAACTCTTCGATGTCGGTCGGAGGCGTGAAGCTTCCGAAACGCTTGATATTGGTCACGGAAAGCTTGTAGATGTTGTTGCGGACAGTGCCGAACTCCATCGGGCCGACAGATTCGAGCTTGTTGTTGTCGTTGTGGCGGTTATATGAGAAGTAGTAGCAGTAGTATTTGTTGTCGGTCGTGGGGTGGTAGGCCGTGAAGCCGAGGGCTTCAAGCACTTTGTCGTCTTTCGGGGTGACGCCGGTCAGATTTCCCTGTGCGTCATAGGTCGGAGCGAAACCGGCCTCGAAAGCTGTGGCGAGGGTCGACACGGGCACATTCTTTATCTCGGCTGCGATAGCCTCGGCGCTGGCATAGAGGCGGTTGCTGTAGAGATACATAGTCTGATACTCACCGTCGGCATTGACATTTCCGAAGCCTTCAACGGGAACGATCTCAGCCTCGAACACATAGCCGGTGGCGTCGGTCGATGCCTCGTTGCCGGCGAGGAAAGTGTTCTCGGTAGCGTAGCGCCAGATATAATATTTGTCGTTGGGAGTCACCTTGTCGCTCCAGCTGCCTTCGTTGTCTTCGGTCGACGCGAGAATCGAGCTGAGCGAAGCCCAGTCGAGACCGGCGAGGGTCGAGGGCGTCAGCGGGTCGAGACGCTCGGGGAGAACGTTTGAATAGGTGCGCTCATCAGGCGATACGATATAGCCGGTTTCCATGCCGGCTTTGCCGGGGCAGAGGGTCGTCACATCGCCCTCGATGTTGCGCGGCAGATAATAGAACTCGTTGGCGAGATTGAAGAGGGCCACTCGTGTCAGGGTCACATCGGCTACTTTCTTCTTTTCGCCTGTTGCCTCGTTTATCTCGAAGGTGAGCGCGGGAGTGGTCTCGGGCGAGCCGTCGCGGTAGTCGAAACGGCAGGCGGTTCTGATAACCGACACTGTTCCCAGAGGATAGGGGTTGTTCTCTGTATTATAGGTGTCGAGCTCAGCCTTTTCGGGCAGTGTCTTCTCGTAGATGTCGACGGATGTCATCAGGAATCCGTTGCTCGACCAGGTGTTGGCGGCATTGACGCTGAGGACGAGGTCGACGAAGTCGTCGCCCGGATTGAGGCCGCCGGAATACTGGCCTGTCGTAGTGTCGAGCGTGCCGGCCACGAGCTGACGCAGTTCAGGGCTCGGGTTGCAGTAGGCAAACACGTAAACCGTGTTGCCGGCCTGCTCATAGAGAGCGTCGCGGTCGCGGAAGACAATCGTGTGGGTCGACTCGGCCACGCCGCTCAGGGGAGCGTCGTTGAGGGCGAAGGTCAGGAATTTGTAATCGTCGGCTGGCTTTGTGGCGAGCACAATAAGAATAGAGCCGACATTGTTCTCGTTGTCCTTTCCGGCCTCTTCGCCTTCCGAGGCTGTTGAACGCGACGCCGGGACTTTGAACGAGATCGTAGAGTAGATTCCGCCGGCCGGATTCAGATCGGGCGACGGCGAACCGCCGTTTTCATCGCTCGAACAAGCGGTCAGGCCGACCACGAGGGCGCCGACAAAAAGATGCTTGATAATGTTCATAA
>DBGBEM010000298.1:0-1204 GCA_048477235.1 Muribaculaceae bacterium
TCTGGCTTATCGAGATAACGATGTCGCGGTCGGTGATGACGGGATTGGAGTAGCGGAATTCGCTGGCGTATTCGACTTCGACGGGTATGGCGCACATCTCCTGGATGAGACGCTTCCCGATGAGGGCGGCATGCCACGATGTCCCGCATGCCACGATGACAACGCGGTTTGCGTTGAGGAATTTCTCTTTGTTCTCGACAACACCGCTGAGAACCACGCGCTCGCCGTTGTCGACGATGCGGCCGCGCAGGCAGTCGCGCAGAGTCTCGGGCTGCTCGAAAATCTCTTTGAGCATGAAGGTCTCGTAGCCCCCTTTCTCGAGCTGCTCGACACTGAGGTTCAGGGTGTGGATGTCGAGATCGGGGTGGCTTCCGTCGTTGAGCTTGGTGATTTCCAGAGGCTTGTCGCGGCGGATGAGGGCAACTTCGTCGTCGCCGAGGTAGACAACCTTGTCGGTTAGACCCACGAAGGGAGTGGCGTCGCTTGCGAGGAAAAACTCGTTTTCGCCGATTCCGATAACCAGCGGAGAGCTTTTGCGGGCTCCGATAATCTGGTCGGGATTGCCGGTTTCGATGACGGCGACGGCGTATGCTCCGACAACCTGCTGCAGGGCCTCTATGACGGCATCGCGCAGTGAACAGTTGTTGGTGTCGCGCACATATTGGATAAGCTGCACGAGGACCTCGGTGTCGGTCTCGCTCTTGAATGTATAGCCATGCTGCGACAGAGCTTCGCGCAGAATGTTGTAGTTTTCGATAGTGCCGTTGTGGACGATCGCTATTGATCCGTCGGAACTTACCTGAGGATGGGCGTTGATGTCGTTGGGAACGCCGTGGGTGGCCCAGCGAGTGTGGGCTATTCCTATCGACCCTTCGGGCCTATGGTCGCCCACAAGGGCCTCAAGATTGGCAACTTTGCCTTTGGTCTTGCATAGCTGTATTTGTCCCTGAACGTTCTCGATGGCAATGCCGCTGCTGTCGTAGCCGCGGTATTCGAGCCTGTGAAGTCCCTGTATAAGAATGTCGTAAGCCGGCTTATCGCCGAGGTAACCTACAATTCCGCACATATTTAAAAAAATAGGAGGTTATAATGTTTATATTCAACAAATTCAGATACGAAAGCCGACGGCTTGCATGGAATGTCTGAGACGTTTCATGGCAGTCGTCGATGTCGGTGGAAAGAAGTTTGCGGTGCAAATATCGTC
>DBGBEM010000299.1:0-2346 GCA_048477235.1 Muribaculaceae bacterium
GGGCTACCATGTCACTCCGACAGCCCGCGCCGCCTGGCTGACAATGAACCGCGAAGGAATCCGCCGTCTTGCCGCCGAAGAACTCGGAGTCAAGACTTCGCCCTACCGCTTCGCCTCTGACCGCGCGGAATTCGACGCAGCCATCGCCGAAATAGGCATCCCCTGTGTTGTCAAGCCTGTCATGAGCTCCAGCGGCCACGGCCAGTCGGTCATCAAAAACGCCGGCGACATCGACGAGGCATGGAGAGTGTCACAGGAAGGCGGCCGCGCCGGCGCCGGACGTGTCATCGTTGAAGGATTCGTCGATTTCGACTACGAGATAACACTCCTTACGGTGCGCAGCGTCTCGGGCACAGTGTTCTGTGAACCTGTAGGCCACATTCAGGTCGACGGCGACTATCGCGAAAGCTGGCAGCCTCAGCCGATGTCGGTGCCCGCAATCGCCAAGGCCCGCGAAATCGCCCGCAAGGTGACCGATGCTCTCGGTGGCTACGGAATTTTCGGCGTAGAGATGTTCGTCAAGGGGGACGAAGTGATTTTCAGCGAAGTATCGCCACGTCCCCACGACACCGGAATGGTCACGATGATCTCTCAGGATCTCAGCGAATTCGGTCTTCACGCCCGTGCTTTGCTCGGTCTTCCCATTCCCGAGCTTCGTTTCTACGGGCCGAGTGCCAGCCGCGCCATCGTCATCGAGGCCGACTCCGACAACATCGTCATGGACAATCTTGACAAAGTTCTCGATGAGCCCGGCACCGCCATGCGCATCTTCGGCAAACCGCGCGTCAGGGGACACCGCCGCATGGGAGTCATTCTCGCCACCGCCGACAGCGTCGAAGAAGCCCGCGCCAAGGCGCGCCGCGCCTACGACAAACTCTCTGTCGCTCCCGGCCGCAAGCTCTGACAGCCTTAGCAACTCATTAGCCAACGGGGATTTTGTCGACAAAATCCCCTACTTTTTTTGAGACCGGCGCCACGAGGTTTCTGTCGAGAAGCCTGAACAGGGGTCTGACAATCATAGTGATCAGCACCGAAAGGGCCCAGAAGGAAATGAACTGAACTGTCAGGTAGGCCAATGAACAATAGAGGGGCTCGGTCGTGAATACGCTGTTGATAGTGGCGTATAAGTAACGATGTCCGAACCAACCGTCTTGCAGCAGATAGCAGCCGAGAGCTCCCGAGGCAATAATGTTAACCGTTTTGCTTTTTATATCAAGATTCACGAAATAGGCGAATATCAAAACCGACGTTATAATACTTACAAAGCCGTTATAGTCGGTTAGAAACAGCTTTTTGGAATAATATACCAAAATGGCGCAAAGGGTAAGCATAACGAAAGCAGCCCCAATGCATTTCACGCCCTTCAGTCTGCTCATCAGCCAATTGTCTCTCTTCAGGTAGGCCGCCACGCAATACATATAAACGCCCTGAAGAAATGAATAACCGTTGGAATTTGACATATTCCCTCCGAACCCGCAACTATAGAACGTGAAGAGCGAAAGAATAAGCATGAACGCCCTCAGCTTATTCAGCGAGAGTCCGTCGATTCCACGGTTGATCAACGGCGAACATATTATCAGGGCAAGATAAACCTGAAGAAACCAATAAGGGCCGGCGGAAACGGGGAAAAACAGAGTATACCGCCAGCCATCGAATTGTACTTCACCGACTGCAATATAAACCAACAGGTAGTTGATACATTCGAAAAACAACACAGTAAAGACAAGCCGAGCCACACTCCTTACGGTCGACTTTATCCTGAAAAATCCCGAGATGAGAAAGAAGAGATTGACGCCATCTCTGCAATATGTGTAGAGCAACTCATAGAGAAACCGAGGCATATTATCTTTGGTAACCCCATGGTATAAAAAATGGCCAATGACAATCATCGACATCGCAACAATTCTCAGCAGTTCGATATTGCTCTGTCTGTCGGTAGCCGGTATATATGAGCCTATTGTATTAAGTTTCATCTTCCTGACTATAATGGCTGTTCAGCTGACACGGTCGATACTGTGATGAAATTCACGTCAGCCCTGAATACTGTGCAAAGTTAGCCATTATTTCCCATGCAGCCTACTCTCAGCCATGAACTAACGAAAGCGCGACCCCTGTCGAGGCCGCGCTTTTGTCTGAGCTGATTATGACCGCTTAGCGGACAGGCATAACCAGTTTGGTTGCTTTGGAACCCTTGACCATAATGCACATTCCAGACGGGTGACTGATTCTGCGTCCCGAAAGATCATAATAGATGACCTCGGCCGAATCCTCGGAATCGTCTCCGACAACAGCGATACCTGCCGGCTCGCTGAGCTTGAAATCGCATACAAGCGTTCCTTTGCTGTA
>DBGBEM010000300.1:0-2546 GCA_048477235.1 Muribaculaceae bacterium
AAACCTTTCCAGCAGTCGCCCAGCGCGTCGGCCTCCCCTCGATCGAGAAATGGCGCAACGACTATCCCAAAAACTATTCCGAAAAGAGCGAAGAGGTTCTCTCTACCCGCGAGATCTTCTTCAAATACGTGTTCCGCAACAAATTCCTCTGGTTCATCGCCTGCGCCAACGCCTTCATCTACATGGTTCGCTACGGTGCTCTCGACTGGGCCCCGACACTGCTGACGAGCGCCGGTCTCGACATCAAGGAAGCCGGCTGGGCTTACTTCGCCTATGAGTTCGCCGCCATTCCCGGAACACTTGTCTGCGGATGGCTCTCCGACAAAGTCTTCAAAGGACGCCGCGCACTCCCCACAATCATATTCATGATTCCCGTCATCGGCTTCCTCCTTCTCTATGCCTTCTTCTATGAGAACATGACACTGGCCCTGATAAGCCTTATCGGTATCGGCTTCTTCATCTACGGCCCCGTGATGCTCATCGGTGTTCAGGCTCTCGACCTCGCTCCGAAAAACGCAGCCGGAACAGCCGCCGGTCTGACCGGTTTCTTCGGCTACTTCTTCGGCACCGCCCTTCTGGCCAACATGCTTGTCGGTTATGTCGCCGACGCCGCCGGCTGGGGATGGACATTCGTGCTGCTCATCGGCGCCTGTGTTCTCTCGATGCTCTTCATGGCAATGACCTACAAAGAAGAACAGTATCTCGTAGAGCGCAACAACGGCAAGAAATAAATAACACGCTTTTCATACACACACTACCCCGCGGGAGGGTGTGCCGGACAGCCCCGGCGCACCCTCCCGCCTCGTTCCGGGCGGTGTCTTTTGCCGGGCCAATTGGCCTGTCCGGGCGTAGGGACGTGCCTTCGGCACGTTTCACATGCGGCTGACAGTCAGGGCGTTGCAATGCTACGTGCCAAAGGCACGTCCCTACACCAGGGTGTTTCCGACGCTGATTTCACAAATCGCGGATGCACGTACAGGCGCGCGGCTTTGGCTATCGCGGTGGGATTTGGGGCAATCTGCCTGACTGGCAACGATTTGGGGCGTGGCAAAAAAATTTTTCGGCGCTGACGCGCCTTTTTTTAACAAAGATGGATGGTTTCGGTTAACAAGAATTAACTATTCGGGGGGGTAAATGTCAATTTGTGTTTAACTTTGCAACGTCGAAGAGTTTACTCTCGACGTTGCAAAGTTTAAGCATGATTTTGAAATAAAGAAAATTGACTCTCTAATCCTAAATCGCGTGGCCCGTAAAAGGCTGCGCTCCAATAATTTGCAGAAACACTAAATATATTAACTAATCCATCCATTCAACATGCAAAAGAAATTACTTGCCTGTTTGCTGGTTACGCCTGCGGCAACTGCCGCTGTGGCGAATACCACCGTACCGGGCTTTCCTACGGAAGCCTCAGCTGATGCCACACAGGAAGGCTTTGTGCTCGACTTCAAGAACGGAGGCGGCCTTGTTGCCCCTGTCGGAATCTATACCGTGAAATTCGAGAAGATACAGCTCTATCCCGGTGATTATGAACTGAATCTCGGCGATGCCGAAAATATTCTGGTAAAAGTCGATGGCGCTGATGTGACCGTTGACGGCGGTATTGCCCGCTTCCATATCGGCGAGACTAAAGATGTCATAATCACTCTCAATGCCGACAACCGCTCGATAGATTTCAGGTGCACGAAGGCCCAGCTCACCGTTATTGTCAACGAGACTGAACTCAATCGCGAGCTGACAGAAGATCTCGCCGAAGCTCTCCCCGTTGAACTGACTGAGGATAATACCAATCAGACTCCGCAGTCTCTCAAGGACGAATACGCCGCCCTTAAGAAACGCTATGATGACATCGCAGCCGAGATCGCGAAAGTCGACGATCCTCTCGCTATAGCCGATTACGGCGCTTTCGAACTTTGGAAAGGCGCTAAGAAATGCACTATCGGCGTAGAGATCGCCGCCCTGAAGGCTGACGTAGAAGCCTATAACGAGAAGGCTAACGCTGAGAACATTGCCATTGCCGATCGCAATGAAAATAAAGCCGAATGGAACACGCAGAGCGGAATCATTAACGGATACAAAACACAAGTTGCTCCTTACGCCGCCGAGACCGATGAATTCGTCAAAGCCCGCACTCAGGATGCTCTCGACGTTGTCAACGGCATGATCGCCAAACTCAATGCCGAGCTTGAAGCAACAAAGGATTTCGCGGAAAAATTTGAGACTCCTGAAGGCTGTACCGATGATAAGGTTATGGCAGCATTTGGTGAGCTTGAGGCTGCCAAGAACACAGCGGTCGCCGACAAGGCAGCATATGAGAAGTACGTTGCCGAGATGAAGAAATTCACCGAGACTTACAACGGTGTTCTCAATGCTCTCAATATCCCCGCCGATGTCGACGGTAAGGAGGGTGATGCTTTCCTGACAACCCGCAGAAATGCCACCGCCGAAGCCACGAAGATTTATGAGGGCCTCTATGTAGCAGATCTTGCCGAGAAACTCACAGCCGCCGACGCTGCCAACGAAGAGATCAACGAGACGGCTCTCAACGC
>DBGBEM010000301.1:0-2290 GCA_048477235.1 Muribaculaceae bacterium
GATCCGCTCGGCCCTCAGGGACAGACCATAATGGACTATTCGATATTCGACGCTATCCGCGCCGGATTCGGCAAAGTCGTTTTCGTTATCCGCAAGGATTTCGAAGAAGATTTCCGTCGCTCTATTCTCTCTAAATACGAAGGACATATACCCGTCGAGGTCGTTTTCCAGTCGACCGACAAACTTCCCGAAGGATACACCTGCCCCGAAGAGCGCACAAAACCCTGGGGAACGAACCACGCCGTCATGATGGGCGCCGATGTCATCAATGAACCCTTTGCAGTCATCAACGCCGACGACTTCTACGGCCGCGACGCCTTTGCCGTTATTGCCGCCGACCTCATGCGCGAGCGCACCCGCAAGGGCGATTACTCGATGGTAGGATTCCGTGTCGGCAACACGATGAGCGAAAACGGAAGCGTTTCGCGCGGAGTGTGCTCTGTCAACGCCGAGGGAAATCTGACAAAAGTCGTCGAACGCACAGGCATAGCCTACGACGAAGATCACCGCATCTGTTTCCTCGACGAGAACAACGAGACCGAATATCTCGATCCCTCGACTCCCGTGTCGATGAACCTCTGGGGATTCACGCCCGACTATTTCAGCTATTCCGACAGAGAATTCCGCCGGTTCCTCGACAAATGCCTGACAACGCCTAAAGCCGAATTCTATATCCCGACAGCCATCGACACCCTTATTAACAGCGGCGAAGCCACAGTGAAAGTGCTCGACACGACATCGCGCTGGTTCGGAGTCACATACGCCGCCGACCGTCAGGGCGTCGTCGACAAACTCGCCGCCCTTCATGCCGCCGGCGAATATCCCGACACGATGTTTTGACATTTCTCCACTCCCATATCATACTTACAATCACAGAACTATAATGAAAAAACTTATCGCAATAGCTTCGGCAGCACTTCTCGTTGCCGGAGCTACAACGGCATCAACGCGCAAAAGCCGCGCCGACAACGACATCATTCTCCACGCCTTCACATGGTCGTTCGACACCATCGCGGCAAACATGAAGCAGATTGCCGATGCCGGATTCACCTACGTGCAGACCTCTCCGGCCAACACATGCTTCGTCGGTGAGGACGGCGGAATGGCCCTTTTCAGTCAGGAAGGCGACTCGGTCAAAGGTAAATGGTATTACCACTACCAGCCTATCGACTGGCAGATCGGCAATTACCAGCTCGGCACCCGCGACGATTTCCGCGCTCTTGCCGACAGTGCCGACCGCTACGGCGTCAAAATTATTGTAGACGTTCTGCCGAACCACACTGCCTTTGACCGCTCAGCCGTACTCCCCGCGCTGAACAATGCCGCGGGAGGGCATGAGAACCTCTACCACGCCAACGGCTTCAACAATATTACCGAATGGAACGACAGGCTTCAGTGCACAACCGGCGCTATGGGCGGCCTTCCCGACGTCAACACCGAGAATCCGGGCGTCCAGCACTATTTTCTCCAATACATAAATGACCTCATCAACCTCGGCGCCCGCGGATTCCGCTACGACACCGCAAAACATATCGGCCTCCCCTCCGACCCGCTCGACCCGCGTTCGAAGCAGAACGACTTCTGGGACATCGCAACGGGGCGCAAAGGTGTGCGCGGCCTGTCGCTGCTCATGCCCGACTCTCTGTTTATCTACGGCGAGGTTCTTCAGGACAAAAATGTCAAGGAGAAAGAATATGAAGAATACATCGACCAGACAGCAAGCGCCTACGGCCATGAACTGCGTCAGGCTCTCGAAAACGGCAAAGCCGACATCGCCGCGCTCTCCGACTGGCACCATCCCGCCGACCCTTCGCATCTGGTCACCTGGGTAGAGAGTCACGACACCTACGCCAACGCCCATGAAAGCGCCCATCTGACCGACGACATGGTGCGCCAGGGATGGGTATGGCTGACGGCACGAGAGAAAGGCACCCCGCTCTTTTTCAGCCGTCCCGCCGGACGCACTCCCGAGAAATACTGGGGCAACAACCGCATCGGAGCCCGCGGCAACGACGAGTTCTTCCATCCCGAAGTCGTCGCCGCGAACAAATTCCGCCGGTCGATGGCCGGTCAGCCCGAACAGATCGGAACCCTCGACGACGGCACTGTCCTCTACGTCGCTCGCGGCTGCAAAGGGCTGGCTCTGATAAACATATCTCAGAAGCCGCAGAAGATCAAAATGGAGACAGCTCTCCCCGAGGGCAGCTACACCGACAGCGTCCACGGCCTTACATTCAAGGTAAAAAAAGGTGTCCTCACGGGAAAATTGACACCCACAAGCTCAGTTCTT
>DBGBEM010000302.1:0-1483 GCA_048477235.1 Muribaculaceae bacterium
TTATGAAATTGTCGCCCAACATGGCGTGACCCTCGTCGCGGTCGAGAACGGCAGCTTCCATTTTGCGGCAGTTCACACATCCGTAGCCCGAGAAGTCTATGAAAATCGGTTTGCCGTCGCGTCGCGAGGCTTCGATGGCGGCGTCATAGTCGTCATATTTCTGAAGTTCGCGGGCGTAGAGGTTGAGATCCTGAGTGTAGAGCGGGGGAACGAAAGCGCTGACGCTCTTAAGCGGTGCGCCCCATAGGCCCGGAATCAGATAGACTGTGAATGACAGCGAAACGAGAGCGAGCATGAAGCGCGTCACTCCGACCGACCCCTCGGCATCACCGTAGTGGCTGAAGTTGAATCGGCCGAGCAGATAGAAGCCAAGCAGACCGAAGATGACGATCCAGAGGGCGAGGAATGTCTCGCGGTCGAGGATATGCCAGCCGTAGGCGAGATCGGCTACCGAAAGGAATTTCAGCGACAGAGCCAGTTCGAGGAAGCCGAGGACGACCTTTATGGTGTTCATCCAGCCTCCGGAACGAGGCGAGCGCTGAAGCCAGCCGGGGAAGAGCGCGAACAGAGCGAACGGTATGGCCAGCGCGAGCGAGAAGCCCAGCATACCGATGGCAGGCCCGAATTTATCGCCTGTTGTGGCCGCTTCGACAAGCAGAGTTCCGATAATGGGGCCGGTGCACGAGAATGAGACAAGGGCCAGAGTGAAAGCCATGAAGAAAATGCTCAGCAGGCCGGTTGTCTTCTCGGCGTGGGAGTCCATCGAGTTACCCCATTTGTCGGGAAGCTTTATCTCGAAAGCACCGAAGAACGAAATGGCAAACACAACGAGCAGCAGGAAGAATATAATGTTGCATACGGCGCTTGTGGCCATGGCGTTGAGGGTGTCGGCTCCGAATATGATCGAGATTGCCATTCCGAGAACGACATAGATGACAACAATCGAAGCTCCGTAGGTCAGGGCGTCTCCGACAGCCTTGGCGCGATTGGCGCTCTTCTTAAGGAAGAAGCTTACTGTCAGCGGTATCATCGGCCACACGCAGGGGGTGAACAGGGCGAGCAGTCCGCCGAGGAAACACATGGCGAAGATATACCACAGCGACGATGTCGACATATCGTCGGGATTATCGGATTTGTCGAATTTAACGGGAGCCCAGGTGTCGGGATCTCCGGCAACGGCCGGAGCGACGCTGTCGGTCGCGAGAGTATCGGCTGCAATAGTGTCAGACGCTTCTGCCGGCGCTTCCTCAGCCTTTGCCTCATCTTTCTCTTTCCCTTTATCATCTTTGGGCTCGGGAACTTTCTCAACTGGCATTGAGGGAGCCGTGCCGCTTAATTCGAAAGCCTCTTTAGCGGGGGGAGTGCATATTTTTGTCTCTTCGTTGCAGGCGCCGTAGCGGATTGTGCCGGCGATGGTGTAGTCTCGGGCCGTCACGGTGAATTTCTGACGGAGTTTCACCGTTTTTTTCCACCATGGAAGATC
>DBGBEM010000303.1:0-6086 GCA_048477235.1 Muribaculaceae bacterium
CTCCAGATAACCCGCGATGTCGCCCGACTGAACCGTCATCGCAAGCTCGAGAACGAGTGTGGAACTTTCTCCAGCATTGACATTTGTCGACAGTGCGAGAACGTTGTCAAGAAAGCCGCGCCTGACCTCCCCGTTGGGATAGCCCAAGATAACAGAACTCATGGCGCGGTTATACTGCTTAATCGTCAGGTAGCCGGTATAATAGAGCGTCGCAATAATGTCGTCGCCGGTAACATTCCCCTCGGTGAGTCGTGTGAAGGTGCACGGCGACCCGTCAAGATTCTTTATCGGCACGTCGGTTCGCTTAAGCATCTTTATAAGATGTGTCGGCGTCCCGGTCCGATACCACGAGTCGGTTATCATCCTGTTTTTCAATGCGGTGAGCAGACTATAAGGGTTGTAGACATCGCGCATGTCGCCGGCGAAATGATAGCCGTCGTAGTTCGCTTTCAAAGCTTCGTATGTCTCGGCTACAGTGAGACCGTTTGCTTCGGCCAAATCCGAGACTCCTTTCCCGAAATATTCCCGAAGTTCAGGTTCGGTAACGCCGCATATCGTAGAATATATCGGATTCATCGATATATCCTCAATATTGTTCAACCCGCTGAACACGTTCATCTGAGGCAGTTTGCCGACACCTGTCAGCATGACGAAACGCAGATTGGCGTCCTGAGACTTCATGACGCTGTAGAAGCTGCGCAGAACCTCGCGGTTATTCTCTTCGAGCTCCCTGTCGCCGAGAACGTCGAGGATAGGCTTGTCGTATTCATCGATAAGCACGACGACCTGACGGCCGGTCTTTTCAACCGCCCGCTCGATAAGCTCACTGAACATCTCGTCGGGGGTAAGCTCCCGATTTATCTGAATCTCAAGCTCATCGGCCCATTTCAGAAGAGTTGTATGGAGGTGGCGCGTCAATATCTCGGGATATTTTACGTAGTTGCGTCCGTTGAAGTCGATATGAAGCACGGGGTGACATGGCCATTCGCCCGGTTCGAGACTCTCGATGGCCAACCCTTTGAACAACTCCCGGTTGCCTTTGAAATACTCGTGGAGCGTCGAGATCAGCAGACTCTTTCCGAACCGGCGGGGACGACTCAGAAAATAGTAGTAGCCTGTAGTGACGAGCTCATGGACGAGCGCTGTCTTGTCGACATAATAGCAATTCCCGTTGCGTAGTTTCGAGAAGCTCTGAATTCCGATAGGATAAACGATATTAGGCATGGTCGGCGGGAGTTTATTGTGCAAATATAATAAAAAGCTGAAGATTAACCAATCGTCCGCAGATACATATAAAAAATTTGGCGGCCACGAATCTTTCGAGTATATTTGCAATGTATGTCAACCTCATCGAAAATCGCGCTGCCTCCGCGCAGCGACGGTGCTCCGGCCCCGGTGCTGGCGCCGCATGTCAGGCGTCTGATAATAATCGGGGCCAACGGCGCAGGCAAGTCGCGTTTCGGAGCATGGCTCCGCCGTCAGCTCAACACCGACGCCTCCGCGGTGTCGGCCCTGAGAGCGCTCTACACTGTCGGCGCCGCGGGCGATAGCCTTATCGACCGCCGTTATCGCGAAATGACCTCACGCTCAATGATACGCGCCGACCTCGACACCGAATTCGCGCGGATGCTGGCCGTCATGCTCGACGAAGAGGCGTCGGCCCTATTCGCAGGTCGTTTCGGAAGCGACGCCGGTTCCCAGCAGCCTCGTCTGGAGAGGCTGGTAGAGCTTTGGGAGCAGATTTTCCCCGACAACCGCGTCCTCGTCGAAAGCGGGCGGCTTCTCATCAGCCCGCGCAGCGGCGACGACTCCTATGAGTCGGCGCGCCTGAGCGACGGAGAGAAAGCCGTCATCTATTATCTGGGGTGCGCCCTGCTGACACCGCCCCGAAGCCCGATGATTGTCGACAACCCGGGCCTGTTTCTGAACCGCGCCGTGATGGGACGCGTGTGGGATATGGCCGAAGCCATCCATCCGGGGCCCATCGTCTATGTCACCCACAATCTTGACTTCGCCTCGACACGCTCCCCCATGCAGGGCACAATAACCGTCTGGGTAAAAAGCTACGACGCCGCCCACCACACCTGGGACTACGAGCTTCTGCCCGAGGGGAGCGAGATTTCTGAAGACGTGTTCCTCGCCCTGTTAGGCGCCCGCAAGCCCGTTCTGTTTATCGAGGGGGACAGCGTGCGCTCGATCGACGCCAAGCTTTATCCGCTCGTTTTTCCCGACTACTCGGTCAAATCGCTCGGAAGCTGCAACAAAGTCATCGAAGCCACCCGCACATTCAATTCTCTCGGAGCACTCCACTCCCTGGCCGCCACAGGCATTGTCGACCGCGACCGCCGCACCGACCGCGAGGTCGAGTATCTGCGGTCTCACTCGGTTCTCGTTCCCGAAGTAGCCGAGATCGAGAACATTCTGATGCTCGAAGATGTCATACGCGCCGTCGCATCATACCACGGACGCGACCCCCACAAGGCGTTCACCAGAGTCAAGCGCACCCTGCTCAAGCTTTTCAGCGCCGAGCTGAACCAGCAGGCTCTGCTCCACACCCGCCACTACGTCAAGCGCACGACAGAATACTCTGTCGACCGCCGCTTCGACAACATCGGCCAGCTCGAGGCCCACGTCGGCAGCCTTGTCGACCAGCTTGCCCCGCGAAAATACTACAACAATCTTGTCAGCCTCTTCAGGAGCTATGTCGCCAAGGCCGACTACGACTCGGTTCTTCGCGTCTACAACCGCAAGTCGATGGTGTCGGAGACCAACGTCGGGTCGCTCACCGGAGGGCCCGGAAGCGATCTGCGAAGCTATTCAAACGACACTATCGCCATATTGCGCGCCGGAGGACGTGAGGCCGGCGAAATAGCCCGCGCCATACGCCGCTGTTTCGGCGTCGACACAACCAACGTCAAATGAAAAAAATCACATTCTGGATCGAAGCCATGCGCCTGCGCACACTGCCCGTGTCGCTCGCCGGCATCATAGCGGCCTGCGCCCTCGCGCTGACCTCGCGCTGCTTCAGTCTGACAGCCGCCATACTCTGCCTTCTGTTCGCCACTCTGGCCCAGATAGCCTCAAACTTCGCCAACGAATACTACGACTTCAAGGCCGGACTCGACGCGCCGGGGCGCGACGGCCCGCGACGCGGAGTGACCGAAGGCGACATTACCCCCCGGGCCATGAAAGCCGCCACCTACGGCGTTCTCGCCGCTGCCTGCGCCGTAGGGCTCGCCATCGCCGCCACCGCCGGCTGGTGGCTTGTCGGCGCGGGAATAATCATAGCCTTAGGCGTCATAGCCTACAGCGCGGGGCCGTTTCCGCTCTCTCGCCACGGTCTGGGAGAGATTGCCGTAATCTTCTTTTTCGGCATAATACCTGTCAACCTGACCTACTATGTCATGAGCGGCGTCCTATGGATGCCCGACGTGTTCATGACATCGCTATCCATAGGCCTCATGGGCGCCAATGTGCTTATCGTCAACAACTACCGCGACGCCGACGCCGACCGCTCGGTCGGCAAGAAGACCCTCGCCGTCGTTCTCGGACGGCCGGCCATGTCGGCGCTCTACGTCATCAACGCCCTGGCAGCCGTAGTCCTTATGGAACCCTTATGGATCGCCGGACCGCGCTGGGGGCTGTTTATCCCGCTGGCCTACGTCGCCGCGGCGTTTCTGATACGCCACCGCCTTGTGACCCTCAGGGGAGCGGCGCTCAACCCTCTTCTGGGAGCCACGGCCATGGCCATGGCCCTTTACTCGCTGGGATTCCTCGCTTCGGTATTTTAACTATTGCGAGCGAACCAACGCCGGCTGTGCACCGTTATTATTCAAGACAATAAAAAAACCGAGATATGAACGATTTCAACGAACTCATCAAATCAGACAAGCCCGTGCTTGTCGATTTTTTCGCCACATGGTGCGGCCCGTGCAAAATGCAGAGCCCCATTCTCGACGATGTCAAAAGTAAAGTCGGCGACGCCGCCACTATCGTGAAAGTCGACGTCGACAAAGCCGGCCCCATCGCCGCCCAATACCGCGTGCAGTCTGTGCCGACACTTATAATCTTCAAGAACGGAGAACCTGTATGGCGCGCCTCGGGCGTCCACAGCGCCGACGACCTCGTCGAACTGATCAAACGCCACAGCGAGACCCACAAGGCCGACAAAGACGACGCCTGAACAGCCGCTGAACCCACAAAAAATATCCCTGTCTCCCGACCATGAGCTGCCGCGTTGGGAGATAGGGAATTTTTTGTTATCTTTGCGCGGTCAGTCTGAGCAATACCATGTCTAAATCCTTCATCACAATTATTCTGTTAGTCATATCGATCTGCGGCGCGTCGGCAAAAAGCTCCGCAGCGCTCAACAGCAGCCTGTCGACTCAGCAGCTGCTCGACAGCCTCGACTCGAGCCTGGGGAAATCGGCTGCCTACACAGCCGAAAAAGAGCGCCGCATCAGTTCGCTGAGGCGCCGGCTGTCGCAGACCGCCAATCCCGAGCAGCGTTTCTGGATATGCCGCAATCTTGTCGACGAATACAGCTCCTACAATTCCGACTCCGCGCTCCACTACATCGACGCCTCGACAGCTGTCGGCCGCCAGACCGGCCGTCGCGAATGGGTCGACGAAATGAACCTCAACAGAGCATACATCTACGCCGCCACAGGGCTTCTGTCCGAAGCCGAATCAGCGCTCAACGAGGTCGACCCGCGCCAGATGACACCGGCGCTTGCCTCTGAATACTACAACCGTCTTCTGTTCGTTCTGACTCACAAAGACCAGTATCTTGGCAAAAACTCGCTGACACGCCCCTACTCTGAGCGCGCCAAGGCCATGCTCGACAGTGTCAGCCGCCTCATGCAGCCCTCCGACCCGCAGTATATATGGTTTCTTGCATGGCGAAGCATGACTGACCCCGCTAAGACACGCGAAGCCATCCCCGTTGTCGAGAAAGCGCTCGAAAGCTCAACCTATTCAACGCGCGAAGAAGCCATGAACGCATGGATTCTGAGTCGGCTCTACGAGTTGACCGGCAACTCCGACATGATGATGCGCTATCTCATTCTGTCGGCCATCGCCGACGTCAGAACTTCGAACAAAGAGATAGCGTCACTCGAAGAAATTTCCAACCGCCTCTACCAGAGCAACGACCTCGAACGTGCCAACGACTACATAAGCCACTGTCTTCAGCTTGCCAACGACTATAAGAGCCGCGTGCGCGTAGGGCGTCTGGCCGATCTGCAATATCATATCACCAAAGCCTACAGCCAGCGCAACGAGCGTCAGCGGCGCAAGCTGAACGTCTACTTCATCATCGCCCTGATGTTTGCGGCCGGTCTGGCCGTGGCAATGCTGTTCCTCTACAAACAGAACCGCAGAATCCACCGTTCGAAAACAGAGCTTGACCGCTCGAACGCCCAGCTGAACTCGAAAGTCGAGGAACTGTCGCTAACACGCCGGCAACTCAAGGAAGCCAACGACAGGCTTGAGATTCTCTACCGCAACATGCGCGACGAAGCCGGCGAACTCGCCGCCGGCAATGACGCCAAAGAGCGCTATATCGCCGACATTTTCGCAATCTGCTCCGACTATATAAACAAGCTCGACGAATTCCGCCGCAATATCTACCGCAAGATCGTAGCCCACAACTTCGACGAAGTCAAGGAACTGACGAAATCCCATGAGCTCAGCCACGGCGAGATAAAAGAGCTTTACCAGAATTTCGACAGCATATTCCTGAAAGTCTATCCGAACTTTGTCGACGACTTCAACACCCTTCTGCGCCCCGACGAGCGCGTTGCCATGAAGAAGCCGGGAGTGCTGACGACAGAGCTTCGCATCTACGCCCTCGTCAGACTCGGAATCAACGACAGCGTCAAGATAGCGCGCTTCCTCCACTGCTCGACCCAGTCGGTCTATAACGCCCGGATGAAGATGCGCAACAAGTCCGACATTTCAAAAGAGCAGTTCGCCGAAGCCGTGCGCCGTCTCGGCAAACCGGCTTTCTAAGACTTACCGCCAAGCTGCCGCAACCTTACTATTTTCGACGGCCTTCCGGCCGTCAATAATCTATAATTCAACGC
>DBGBEM010000304.1:0-6201 GCA_048477235.1 Muribaculaceae bacterium
ACAGTTCCGTCGGGTTGGGTCACCTTATGGGCGAAGGGAGGGGCCGGAATTGCCGATGCTATTGCCGGAACGGCTGCAAGGGCAGCGACAGCGATAATTTTGTTGAATCGTTTCATTTGGTGTTAGTTTAATGTGATTGTATGTTCTATCCTGAGGGTAAATACAATAGTTAATAATGAGCGATCGCAAAGATAAAATATTATATTGTTAATTCAATCTCTTTAACAAAATTTTTTCACTTTTTCGGGGCAATGCAATGCTGTTAATTCAAGATTTTACCGAGCAAATTGCCGGATCCGGGCGTAGGGACGCGATTCATCGCGTCCGCCAAGTTAATGGCAATCAGAGCGTTGCAATGCTACGTGCCGAAGGCACGTCCCTACGCCAGAGCGATTTTTGACATTGATGTGCTGCTGAACAGCTTTTTGGGTTTATGAGTTCTAAAAAAGCGTCGGATCGGGCAGAAGACGGAACGAGCGGCGGTGGAGCGGCGAGGGGCCGCAGGCGGCGATGGCGGCGCGGTGGGCGGCGGTCGGATAGCCCTTGTTAACATCCCATCCATAAGCGGGATAGAGCCCGGCGAGGCGTATCATTTCGTCATCGCGGGCGGTCTTGGCGAGCACCGAGGCCGCGGCGATGTTGGCCAGCAGGGCGTCGCCATGGACAACGGTTGTATATTCTACGCCGTTCCAGGGGGTGAATCTGTTGCCGTCGACGGCGATATGGCCCGGAACCACTCCGAGTGCGTCGAGAGCGCGGTGCATGGCCAGTATCGAGGCCCTGAGAATATTTATCCGGTCGATTTCCTCGGCCGAGCATGAGGCGACAGCCCATGCCACAGCCTCGGTTTCGATTATAGGGCGAAGAAGACGGCGGCGGCGGTCGGTCAGCTGCTTCGAGTCATTGAGCCAGGGATGGCTGAAGCCGTCGGGAAGAACAACGGCGGCGGCATAGACAGGTCCGGCCAGACAGCCGCGGCCTGCCTCGTCGACGCCGGCTTCGAAAACGCCGGGGCGGAGGCAGGCCGTCAGGTTGGGTTTCATCAGATGATTATTTGTTGGGGGTGTTCCAGATATGGGTTGCCGTGCAGTTCACATTGACGGTCTGGTTTCCGGCCTGAATGCGGAAGTCCCCCTTTTCGAGAGTCCAGTGTCCGTCGTGGCCGACGAAAGCGAGAGCCGAGGCGGGAATCGAGAGGCTGACGGTTTTCTTCTCGCCCGGCTTCAGCTCGATTTTATCGAAAGCGCGCAGGCGGCGGTTCTCAGGGGTCAGCGAGGCCACGAGGTCGCTGCTGAAGAGCATGACGGTTTCCTTACCGACGCGCTTGCCGGTGTTGGCCACGTCGACGGTGAATGTCAGAGTGTCGTCGGCGGTGAACGAGCTCTTGTCGACCCTCAGGTTCGAATATTCAAAGGTTGTGTAGCTCTGGCCGTAGCCGAAAGGCCACTGAACCGACACAACGGCGTCGTAGTCGTAAGCGCCCTCCATCTTGTCCATCTCTTCTGAGACGCGGTAGTCGTAGGTCGTCAGTTCGGCCTGGTTGCGCGGATAGGTGTAGGGCATGCGGGCGCTCGGATTGGCGTCGCCGGCGAGGATGTTGGATAGAGCGTCGCCACCGTAGTTGCCCGGCAGCAGAATGTTGACGACAGCTTTCGCCAGCGGCTCGATGTCGCTGACGAGGCGCGGACGGCCTTCGTTGAGAATCAGCACTACAGGCTTGCCCGTGGCGGCGAGTGCTTTGACGAGACTGCGCTGGTTCTCGCTCAGGGCGAGGTCGGTGAGGTTGCCGGGAGTCTCGCAGTAGGAGTTCTCGCCTATGCAGGCGACGATGACATCGACACCTGCGGCGGCAGCCACAGCCTTCTCGATCTCGGGCTCGCTCTCTTCGTCGTATTTTCCTTCGGGCTTGTAGGTCACGCCCTGCTCGAGCGTAACATTCTTCTTGCCGAACTTATTGCAGAGGGCTTCGTAGATGGTGTTATACTGTCCGGCGAAACGGTCGGCGAGATGGCCCTGCCAGGTGTAGCTCCAGCCGCCGTTGAGACAGCGCATCGAGTTGGCGTTCGGGCCGGTCAGCAGAATCTTCGTGTTCTTGGCCAGCGGAAGGATGTTGTCGGTGTTCTTAAGCAGAATCTCCGACTCTTCAGCTGCGCGCAGGGCGGTGGCGGCGAACTCCTTGCAGCCGAATTTCGGATAAGAGGCCAAATATGTGTCGGGCAGGTCGAAAAGGCCCAGACGCATCTTCAGGCGGATAACGCGGCGGGCGGCATCGTCGATGCGGCTCATCGCCACCTCCTCTTCCTCGACGAGCTCGCGAAGCAGGGTGCAGAAGCTCGTGTCGTAAGGCTCCATTGTCATGTCGATTCCGGCATTTATGGCGATCTTGATAGCCTCTTTCTTGTCGGCGGCCACGCGCTCGCGGGTGTAGAGATTGTTGATGTCGGCCCAGTCGGTCACGATCATACCGTCCCAGTTGAGGTCTTCCTTGAGCCAGCCTGTCAGCAATTCGCGGCTCGCATGGACGGGCATACCGTTGATCGATCCGCTGTTGGCCATTATCGTCAGCGTTCCGGCCTCGACACACGCCTTGAACGGCTCGAAGCACTTCTCGCGGAGGTCTTGCATCGAGATATAGGCCGGGGTGCGGTCTTTTCCGGTGCGGGCCATGCTGTAGCCCATATAGTGTTTCGTCGAGGTAGCGATGAAATCGCGGCCTATGTGGTTGGGATCGGGGCCCTGAAACCCGCGCACTGCAGCCGCACCCATAACGGCGTTGACAAGCGGGTCTTCGCCATAGTTCTCCCAGACGCGCGGCCAGCGCGGATCGCGCGCCATGTCGACGGTGGGCGAGTAGGTCCAGGGGCAGTTCGAGGCGCGCGTCTCGTAGGCCGTGATAACGGCCGCATCGTGCGACAGCGTCGGGTTGAACGACGCGCCGATATTGATGTTCTGGGGGAAGAGCGTGCCGCCCAGGGTGTAGGTTGTTCCGTGGTTCTGGTCGAGGCCGTAGATGGTCGGGATTCCCATAACCTCTATCGACACCCGGTTTATGCGGGCTATTATCTCGTTCCACTTCTGCGGCGACAGGGCTATCGGGCCGGGAGCGTTGAGGAACGAGCCGATCTTATATTTCGAGACAATGTCGCGGAGCTTGGCCTCGTCGAGCACGAAATCGTTGCCCGTGCCGGTGCCGAGCACGTCGATGGCCAGCTCGGTCATCTGGCCGATCTTCTCGTCGAGAGTCATTCTGGCAAGAACGGAATCGACGCGCTGCTCGAGGCGCGCGTCGCGCGGAATGGCAGGACTGACGGCGGCAGCCCCCGAGGCGCCGCATAGAGCAAGTGTAAGTGTGAGAATCTTTGAGAATTTCATGATAAAAAAACAAATCGTGATTACACTCGCAAAATTACGAAAAAATATCGAAAGCCATAAGCTTTATAGTCCACCGACCCAAACGGGCGCGCCGGGCGTTATACTTTCAGACTAATCACTGATATTATGAAGAAACTGCTGTTTATGATTCTCGCGCTACTGCTGACCTCGACGACGGCCTTCGCCTTCATCGACAGCTATGTCATCAGCCGCGACAACCTGCCCGAAGAAGCTCAGGCCATGCTCGACAAGTATTTCCCGAAAGCCAAGGTGAGCCTTATAAAAATCGACCGCCATCTGCTCAAGAAAGCCGACTACGACGTGCGCCTCACCAACGGCACGACCATCGAATTCTCAAACAAAGGCAAGTGGAAATCTGTCGACTGCGGAAAGCGTAACGTGCCCGACGAGCTGGTGCCCAAGACAATACGCAACTATGTGGCGAAGAACTATCCCGACGTCACGATCGTGAAGATCGAGAAGAAAAGCTCGGGCTACGAGATCGGCCTCTCCGATCAGCTGAAGATGAAGTTCAACCTCCTGGGCCAGTTCAAGAGCGTCGAGATGGACGACGACTGACCGCCCCATCCCTCAACGAAACTGAAACGTCCGGCCCCTCAACCGGACGTTTTTTCATTTCAGGCTGTCAATTTGTCAATTATTTCGCTTACATTTGCAGAAACCGAACTGATTGATGAAATCCCTGCCTGCCGTTATCATCGCCTTGCTGCTCGCCGTTATGGCCATGACGGCTAAGGATTTTGACGCACGCGCCAACTATTACCGCTCCCAGATCAACAACCCGGCGCTCACGCCGGCTGAGAAACTTCCGTTCTACGACCCGCTGATAGCCACACATCCCGCCGACTCTGCCCTGCTCTATTATTATAAAGGAAACGCTCTTCGGCTGACCGGAGACATGCAGAACGCCATGCTCGCCTACCTGAAGGCATATCAATGCCGCAACGAGCTCACTCAGAAGGATGCCTTCGAAGTGGCATACTGCGTGGCCAATATGGACAAATTCTTCGGATATATTCCTGATGCCATCCGGATTGCCCGCGAAATGACAAGTGCCGAAAAGCCCGATTCGCTACGCTACTACGACGTCAAGGCCCAGCTGATTCTGATCAACAGCAGCATGGCGGTCAATGACTTTGAGGAAGCTGAACGCTCATGCAACAAAGGAATGAAGCTGCTCGAAAAATGGCGCCGGGCTATCGGCAGCGAGGCTTACAACCGCCTTGCGGGAGCAATTTATATGGCAAACGGAGCGCTGCTCTCCAACCGGCAAAAATGGGAAGAAGCCTACAGTTCCTTTATGAAGGCGGCAGAGGCCGACACAAGCCTCACGCGGTCGGCAGGCTATAATCTGTCGATGGGCAACTTCTATTCAAGCCAGAATGAATTCATGTTTGCCGAGAAATATTACCGGCTGGCAACCACTGACACCGACGACACCGACAACCGCCTCAACGCCGTACTAAACTGCGCTTTGAACCTTGTCGACCGAAAAGATTACAGCGGCGCTCTCGACTGGCTGAAGACCAACGACTCACTCATTGCGGCAAACGGTTTCGACAAGAACAGCCGATATGCGTCGACACTGTCGGAAATATACGAGGGACTGGGAGACTACCGCACGGCCCTCGCCTGCAAGCGCCGGGCCGATTCGCTTGAGAATCAGATGCTCGATCCGGCCGTGCTCACGCGCATCGACAGCGTCATGCAGCAGATCCGGCGCGACGACATCGAAGCCGCAGGCGGTTTGCCCGCAGCGCAAGGCAGGCTTTGGGGCATTTTAGCCGCCCTTGTTGTCGCAACTATTGCAGCCGTCGTTATAATGTCGCTGAGAATCAGGCGTAAAAACGCCGTCATCGCGGCTATGACCCGCGACGGAGAAGACTCGCGGGCGCTGATCGACAGCCTGCGCAACGAATTGGCCGACAGCTCGCAGCAGCTCAGCACCTCGGCGGCACGGATGGCACAGATCAACGACTCGCTGGCATCGCTCCGCGAACTCGCCTCCAACCCACGTTCGCGCAAAGACCAGCTTCTCGAATCGATAAACGCGGCCATGCGCAGCCTCGCAACCGGCTCGCAGGTGTGGGAACCCTTCATGGAATATATGCAGGGAGTGAACCAGGGCTTCCTCGACAAGCTCTACCGGCTCCATCCCGACCTGACAAACAGCGAGATACGTATGTGCGCCTTCATTCTTCTCAACCGCACGACAAAGGAGATAGCCCAAATTCTCAACCGCTCGCCGCGCACCGTCGAAAGCCTGAAATATTCGCTGCGGCGCAAGATGAACCTGCGTGAAATCCCGACCGAGGCCTACCTCCGCCTCATCTCCTCCACCCCTGCCGACCGCCTCGACGACATCACCGCCCGCTAACAATCAATCCGCTCAAAAAAAGTTAAGTTTACCGAGCAAATTATCTTGTTCAAGCGTAGGGACGTGCCTTTGGCACGTTTCACATGCAACTGACAATCAGAGCGTTGCAATGCTACGTGCCGAAGGCACGTCCTAATGCTATTAACTTAAGACCAAGGACTACAAAAAAACGGTCATGGCTGAATACGCGTTATATAGAAATAAGTTAATAAAAAACGCATCAGCCATGACCTCATCTGTCAACTATATAAACGTTCTGTCTCAGACTTTTGTTAAATTTACAGATTGTGATAACCTTAAAAATTTTTGCAAAGAACATGGAATAAGTTTCAATCAAAGCAGTTTCACAAGGAATAGAATATTCTCGCTGAAGACACTTATGGGGCTTATTCTGTATCCCAAGGCCCGCAGCATTTTTATCGATGAGCTGG
>DBGBEM010000305.1:0-20494 GCA_048477235.1 Muribaculaceae bacterium
GCGGTAGTCTTCCTGAGTTTCTAAAGAGAGACCAGTGACAACTACGGCTTTGAGTTGTATCGAAGTTCCCGGAGCCTTCCACTGCAGTACGTCCCCCTGCCTGATATTGTCGAACGACACCCCCGACCACGACAGAGCGCCGTCCTCGTCGGCTTCTATGCTGATCTGCCACCTCTTCGCTACATTGTCGCGCACATCGGCGGCAAGCGCCAGCAACGCCGTCATCTCTACGAGGCCGTTGCGTTCCTCTCCGGCAACCCCTATATAAAGAGCGTCCTCATTAACGTAGAAAAAGCCCGGAACAGGATCCGCAACCTCGGCATACTCCCAGTCGTCCGCTGCGACAACTTCGATAAACCGCTGCCACGTCCTGTGATACAGCAGATCGCCGACCTGATCCTCAGTGAAACGCCCCGTGCAGGGGTGACCCAGCTCCCCGTCGACGAACCCCGAGAACCTTATTATAGCCGAGCCACCGTCTTTGACTGCGTAGCCCAGAGCCTTGACCCCCGTTTGCAGCCCTTCGATGGCCCGTTGGAGCGCCAGCAGCTCTTCCCGGCCCGCTCTACCGTTCAGCGCCGTGCAAAGCCCTTCGACCTCCGAAAGCTGTATCGTGTCGGCTTTGTGCCGCAGCGAGTCAATCAGATCGGCAAACTGTGCCCCCGTCGGATAGCATCCTGTGCCGAACCACTTTTTTAACTGTGTAGTTGTCTGTATCGCCATTGTTTATTGATTTATTTGGTTCTCATGATATATGCCATGACATAATAGGGCGGTCTGTTCTCGTGGGCTTCTCCGCCTCCGGCCGACTGCGTGTTCCGGCCCGCGGCATTCAGCCCGTAATTAGTCGTCATGTTCGGCGACGCGTCAGCACCACCCGATCGCCATGTTCCCGACCCCTGAGCAGGGATCATAAAAGCGTGGCTGTGCGCCGGAAGCGTCTGTTCAGTCAGCGTAACTTTCTCCAGACCTCCAGCTTTGCCCGCCGCGGCATAGTCCCCGCTACCGCTCAGACCGACTATGAACCGGCCGCGCAGATCCGGCACCCTGAAATAGCCCTCTCGCGTGACATAGTTCCAACCTCCCGCGCTCGGCGCACTGTTGAACGTCGGCCCCAGAACCGCCCAGAGCTCAGGATATTCGTCCTGTTTCAACTCACGTCCGTCGCAGAGCACATAGCCCTCCGGCGGCTCGTTGCCCGCCCATATCTCCACAACTCCGAGCGGGGTACCTTGCCTGACTTTCTCGCGCAGCTCGGCGTTCTCAGCCATGAGCTCCTTAACGCTCTTGAGCTCTGTGAAATCGTTCCAGCTGAAATTTTCCTCACCGGCTCCCGGGCAAAGACGTCGGCGTGTATAGGCCCGCGGATATTCCGCGTCCGGCGCGCTGACTTTGACATCTTTCTTGTCGAGATACATACCCTGACTTGTCAGACCCCCCGTCCACTCCAGAATCTCCCCCGCCGGATAGTCCTTAGTCCTGACGAAAACCCACCCCGGCTCGCGCCCCAGTGTGTTTATACGTCTGCATCCGCTGAGAATTATCCTGTCGCCGCCGATATTGCCCAGAATGGCGGCTATCTCGGCCTGCTGCTGCAGATATTCAAGCCCCTCGCAGTCAAGCGGGAAATCCTTGTTGGGCTGATTCAGATAATTACCCGTATATCTCTCAAGCTGTTTTCCTGTATATATCTCAGCTGTGTCCATTGTCATTCTTCTCTTTTATGGTTATTCTCATTTATAGCTTATGGCATAGCGCTTGCCTGCCGGTTTATACATATTGATGACCGCCCGGAGCCGCGTCTCCGTTGCCCGGTTGTTCATCTCTGCCGGAACTCCTACCCAGAAGTCATAGCCGCGCAGCTCCGAATAGCCCTCGCGGCGGAGTCTGAAAACGCCCTGTCCGCGACGGCATATCCTTGCCGCCCGTCCCGTCTCACGTTGCCACACGGCCCCGGATCCTCCTGTGTCCGACGCCTCCCCCTGCCAGTCTTCTATAGTGATCCGGCGCAGACGTGGATCAAAAAGATCGTTCAGCGCCCCGCGCAGCTTACACACCTGTCCGTTGTGCCCGAGCCTGTAAGCCGTCTCCTGTCGGAACCCCCACAGCTCCCGGACAAGCCGGTTCAGCGGCCTCACACCGGCGTAGATCAGCGCTCCGGCTATCGGACGGCGCAGCCATGTCGGAAGCGTCAGCAGAGCCAGGCGCCTCATATTGACCCTGTAGATATTATCACCACCGCTCATCGTAGGCCTTCATGTTTATAGTGATCTCGCCCGCCTTGAAATACCCCGCGGCCGGAGTCAGACGCGCGTTGATAGTCCGCGCCGTCAGCTCCCCCGCCACCCGCGCCGAACTTCCCAGCAGCTCCGCGATCCTGACCCCGGCGACGGCCTGCAGAGCGTCGACAAGCGCCATATTGGTATATTCGCCGTTAAACGGCAGATTCCTGATATATTCATTTATAGCTGACAGGCACGACTTTTTTACGCCTCCCGGATCAAGCATCGCGTTATAATATATGTCTACAGTGCAGTTGAACGTGTCAGGCTCCATATTGACAAGCGAGACCCTGACCCCCGCGTCCTTAACCTCCGATATATAGGCACGGAGCTGTCGCTCATGGGCAGCGATAAGGGGGCGCCGTGAGCCCGGTTCCCCTCCGGCAACCTTGATCGTCAGAACACTCGTGTCAGCGCTCTCAGTCGCTACGGCGTGCCTGACAACCCGCGCCTTCTCGATCTCGTCCTCGCTCATCCCCGACATGTCATAGCGGTCGCTGTCCTCCATCAGCTCCATGTCGGCCATGAAAGCCAGCGCCTTGTCGCGATACCACTTCGCCCGGTGCGGCATCAGCCTGTCAAGTTCAGCCTCAACCTCCGCCCGGTGGCGTCCGACGAGCTGCTCGAGAACCCACGCGCCGACGGCCCACGTATAAAACAGAATATTCTCCACGCTTGCCGCAGAGAAATGTTCCGAAAACGCGCTTCCGGCCCTGAAACCGTAACGCTCAGCCGCCTGCCCGTTCCTCATGAACTCCGCGGCGATCTCATCCTTGATCTCCTTTATGCTTCGTGACATATCTTTTACCGTTCTTTAAAAACCGTTTAAACAATCTCGAAATCAATCTCGACCCCCATCTCGCCGATACCCCCGTAAGGACACCGCGCTATATCTTCCGCGCTCGCCTCGGTCGCCGGTCTGACACGGTCAGCACCAAAGCGCGACAAAACCCTGTGGTCAACATTCTCAGTCACATCTGCCATATAAGGCTGCCCGTGAATGACGGTTCCTGTGGGCGATAGTGAGTTAAGAGCACAAAACTCTATCAGACATTCGATTGTTCCCCCGCATATCATTGCAAGGTCAAGAACGCTTGCGCGGTCATATCCTGTAATTTCCGTTGTCATATCGTGATCTTCAGTTTTCCGTCTCTGACTTCTACGTTTCTGACGTCATGGCCCATTGCCCGACACATATTCTTCAATCGGTTAGGCCAGAATCTCAGAACGTTTCCGTGAAACATTCTGGGCAGCTCGCCTCCTATGAGGGGGAATTCCTTATACTCTCCACGCGCCGACAGTGTGATTTGCTCAACACATTGCAGCGTGTTATCACCAAGGGCTACAGACCCTCCGTGAATATCAATATCGCCCGTTTCCCGGTCTATAAGAATCGCGTTTGCCATTATCAATATTCTGTAGATGGAATAATATAGTCATCATCGCTTAGCGCGCTGATCTCAATTACCTGTCGGTTTGAATGGGTCTGCTGCTTTACCGAAAATCCCGTTACCACAATATGGGAAATCCCGAACATATCGAGAAACGCCGAGCTGACTTCCAGAGCCTCCGGCTTTTCCATTATCTCGCGTAACTGGCTGACCGCCTTTTCCGGGTATTGGTCTATTATCTCATTGTTGCCGTCCACCGAAACGATGCCGACCGTCATGCTTAACTGATAATCGCCATCAGTAATATATTCTTTTATAGTCCCTTTCCGCCCAACGAGCGCCGTTTTTACGATCTCCTTCTGTAAGGCAACATTTATAACTATGTCGTTTATTGTCAATATTCCTTCTCCGGGAACATTTATCTGTAAGTCGGTAAGAATATAGCGCCCGAGCCAGTAGTCGCCGTTTCCGTTCCACCTTTCCTCGCTGGCGTTTATCGGCGTATATCCCCCTGTTCTTTTGGCAGGTATCGAGTAGCCGGGAAGCGTGTCGAGCTTGTAGTCCTCCTGCTTCATAGCGTCCCGGTCTTTGTTCAGACGCAGACGGTACGCAAGCCCCTTGGCCTGTATCGCCGCCCCGGCGGCTACGAACCGAGCGTTTACTATGTCGAATGTATAGTCCTGCATAATGGTATTATAAAGCGTAGTTGGCGTCGTTCACAGCCGAAAGCAGAGCCTCGGCTACGGCGTCCTTTATGCGTTCTTTGCTTTCGTTGAGATTATTTGTGGTGATGGTAAACTTGTCGATAAGTCTGTCGATGGTGATATTGATGTTCTTGACACGGTCGGTTTCTTTGGAAGCGCCGCCACCGACACCACTGAGGGCGCTCCCGATGGGTGATGCGCCGCCGTCGTTGCCGGAACCGCCACCAAAATTACCTCCATCGGGGCTACCTCCGTCGGGATTGTCAACGGGCTGTTCGGGATGATCCGCAGCCCATGAGCGACCGGCGGCCTCACGTCCAAGACGTGCGATCTTGTCAAAATTCAGTTTCGAGGCTATCCAGTTGTATCTGTCGATAAACCAATTTATGAGGGCGTGGAACTTGTCGCGCACCCAGTCGATGATTCTGCCGAAGAATCCCTTTATTGCGTTGGCAACATTCTTGAACGCTGTCGCAAGAGGCTTGCAGATTGCACTGACTTTCGCAATTACGGCGTTGACTACATTGACCACAAAATTGCGGACAGCCATGATCCACGAGCGGATCTTATTGACAACGGCCATGAAGATATTGGCCACTTTCTGACCCATGGCCTTGATGCTGTTCCACACACCGACGGCAAACTCCGCTATCCTTTGGGCTATGCCGGAGATTAGTCTCCATGCATATGAGAATAATGCCTTAATGCCCTCCCATGCCGTAAAGACGGCCACTCGAAACTCATAACACTTATCCCATAACTGCTGTATTACGGCAATGACAACGGTGATTGCGGCGGCTATCCATCCCACGATCGGAATGTTCATAATCGCCACGCCTATCGAGCGGCACACGTTGGTCGCCACGGCCTTAAACGCGAGCCAATAACCGCCGGAGGCAGTAACGGAGGCGTTCATCATAACAAGTCCGGCGCAGACATTACGTATTGAGGAAACTACGCCCGAAAAAGCGCCTTTAAAGTTGACACTTCTCAGAAAGATTATGGCCTTGGCCGCGCCCCAGATCAGAGGCACAAGCTGTGACAGCGGCATCAGTGCGCCCAATACCACCTGCGTCCATATCCCGAGATCGCCGCAGCAATTGAAAATTGAAATTTTGAAATCGTCGAACCGGGCCTGAACGCGGGCGAGGCGCTCGTTATAGGTCGCCATCACGATGTCTGCCTGGTCGATGGCGGTTGTCGTGCCTGTGATTGCCTCCGTCCATTGCTGAACCTTGGGGACACCCTGCACGAGCGCCATTGCGGCGGCAGAGTTCTCTTTGCCGAATAGCTTGCTGAACAGCGCGTCGTCGGCCATTACAGGCTTTAACACTTCGAGACGTTCTGCAAGGGATTTGGTTTTGTCCGTGAGGTCATTGACACTTATTCCGGCAGCGGAGAGTTCCTCGCGCACGTCCTTGGGAAGAAAACGGCCTTGCGCGAGTGTTGACATGACGTTGCGCAGGGCCACGCCGCCCTCCGAGCCTTTCTTGCCCGCCTTGTCGAGAACCTGAATGGCGGCGTTCGTTTCCTCAAACGATACTCCGGCGGCTTTCGCGGCCATACCGCATTGTTCGAGGGCGACCTTGATGGCTGGCAGCTCTGCGGAACCCTCGCGGGCGGCAGCGGCCATTGTGTTCATCATCTCCCACATTCGGTCAGACGCCGCCATCGGGTCGTCGAGCGATACCCCGTATTGGTTCATGGCCGTAGTCAGAACCTCGGCAGCGGCAGTCGCGTCGCCGCCCATCATCTTGCTAAGGGTGGCTACGTTTTTGCCCATGTTGTTGAGCGCCTCGCTGTTTTTGGTCAGTTCCGGCGAAAGCTGCGAGAGCAGCAGCTTATAGGAGTTGACGGCGCCCGCCGCTGATACGCCGAACTCCTTGGCCGACGAGCGGGCGTATTTCTCCAACGTCGAATATTCCTCGGCGGTAACGCCCGCAATGGCTTCCAGTTCGGCGAGCTGCGATTCGAGCTGCGCGCCCGGAGCAAGCGTCTCGTTCATCGCCTGCCCCAGGTTCTGAACGTATTGCGTGAGCTGATTGAACGCCAGTATCTTTCCCTCGAACGTATCCCACAGCGACGTGGTCGCACGTAGATTCCGCTGGAGGTTCTCTACACCTCCCGAAATCTCGGCGACCACGGCATTGCAGTTGCCGCTTATGTTGAATGCATAATTGAAATTGTAGTTGCTCATTCACAGCGGTTCCTTATTCTTCAGGTGAGAATAGTCTAGCGAGTATTCTTGCGGTATTTTCGAGACGGAAGTTCTCAACCCATACAGCTTGTTGGAAAAGCATAGCCCATTGCTCGTCGTCAAGCATGTTTGGATCTATATGGAAATTGGCCCGGATCAAGGCGCATCCTTTGGCTATCTCCCCGGGGTCGTTTTCCTCCACGCCCCCGGAGAGCCGGTGCGCCTCTACAAGTTTTTTAGCTTAGAGACACACTTGCCGAAGATGTTCTGCAGCTCGCCAACGGCCTGCAGCTTGTAGACGGCATCGGTCTTCATCATTGCCGAGCCGCCGAGCCAGCAGTTGTCGAACATAACCTCTGCGGCCTTTACGTCGTTGCTCTTGGCAGTGGCCGAGAACGCCTGCATAGTCTTCATGTCAGGGCGGCGGAAGTAGCCACGGTGAAGCTCTCCGAATTCCTGATCGGCCACCTCGATTTCCACAATGCGCCCGTGTCTGGTTTTCAATGCCGAAAGCTGATCTTCGGTCATGTCGCCGTTGATGATTTTGTAGCCGGAGGTGTCGATCTCGATTGTCATGTTTTCCTGATTCATGTTTTGCGGTTTTGTGCCGGGTCGGGGCGGTTCTCTCTCCTTGCTCCTGCCCCGGCGGGTTATTGATTTTTGTTGTAGCGTGTGGCCTTTAGGTCACATACCGTCAGGCTTGCCATATTCGACATGGCTCGGAAGCAGCGGCAGCTCCACCTGTTGGTTCATGTCCCCCTCCTTCCAGTCGCGCACGTTCTCGGTAAACTCGCAGTTGCGGATCTTGTCAACCACGATCACTCCGTTGGGCGGCAGATACGCCACCTCGATGTCAAACGGCGCGATGTCCTGAAGTCGCCCCGTCGGCGAGTTGCGGCTGATGGCCACCACCTCGCTCATATAGAGCGTGATTTTTGCCTCGGGGGTGATGCGCCCACGGCTGCGGCTCACCGGGTGGCGTCCCGAGCCGTAGTTGTTCTGTTTGTCCTGCTTATCGGAGTAACTGATGGCGACGATGCCCGTGACGGGCACACCGTTGATGCAGGTCTTGATGTCGCCCCACGAATACTCTTCGCCGTTGATCAGGGGCACTCCGTTATAGGCTGCGTCTATTGCGTTCATTACTTTGGTCGGTTAGTTGGTTAGACACTTGCGGCGTAGCCGATCTCAAGATCGAGATTGCGCATCACGCCGACAGGAACATTCTTGATAACTCCGCGCACACGCGACGTCGAAAGTATGTTCTGGTCAGGATCGATGTAGAATCTGTAGCCGCTCAGCTCACCGTCGCGCTCCATCTCTTCAAGAGCCTTGTTGCCTGTGGTGATAAGATGCTCCACGGTGGTGCGCTCCAGTTTCCCGGTGCTTGCGTCCGCTTTCATAGGTCGGCCGAGTTTCGGCAGAAGGTAGCTGCGGATTGCGCGAACTGCCTTGTCCATAGTGCGCACGTCACTGATGTAGGCATAATCACTTGTCGGAAGATCGAGGGTATGGTTGTCGTTGAAGAATGTTCCCGCGAATCCCTCGTAGGTGCGGCAGAAGATGAAACGGGCTGTGTCGAGTTCCTCGATGGTGGCGGTGTCAAGATCGCGGTATCTGGTGCCGTCGCCGAAAGCCGCTACCGCTATGTTCGTCGGGAACTGCTCTACCCACGCGATGCTCTGATGCACTTTGGCCTTGCTTACGGCACCGAGCAGATCGCCCAGTGTCGACACACTCGCCTTGGCTGCGTTCGCCGCGTCGCTGTATAGAGCTGCGGCAACCCCCTCACCATCCTGCGCGATGACGACCGACACATTCTTGCGACCTGCCTTGGCATAACTCTCAAGCTGTGTCACATCCGTTACCTTGGGCGCATAGAGTATCGACAGCGGCTTGCTCTGGACCTCGAGAGTTGTGGCCACGGATTGCAGGGAGTTGACGATGGTCTCGCTCAGCTCCGCCGCGCCGTTCCATACGCCAACCTGACGCAGACGACCTCCGACGAAATTCTGGAGCTGCTTGATCTCTGAGAATGCGTTTGCGCCCGCTGCGGGCTTAAAGATCCCCACATAGAGGCTCACGCCCGGGTTCATGTTGAAGATTGACGCAAGGGTGTAGTGCAGCACCTTGGTTTCCCATGCCTCAGCGTCGGCGGTGATGCCCAGCTTCTCGGCGGTCTCTATCGTCGAGATCGCGTGAATGCGTTCCGTGTCGGTGAATCCCTTCACGCCCTCGTCGGCCACGGGAAGCGTGGCCGAATAGAACACAAGGCCGCTGATATGGTCTTCGCCCGCGAGCGACCGCACCAGATTGCCGTTGGTTCGGGTTATGGTAAGGTTCTGCATTATGCCTCGACGTTTTCGGGTTCGTTATTGATGGGTTCCCCCGTCAGTTCGTCTACCTCCGGCTCGTTGTCGGCGCGTTCCGACACGTCGGCTTTGCTCGCCTTGCTCGCCGCTACTGCGGCCTTTAGTGCGGCGATCCCGCGCTTGGTGCTGAACACATCGCGGTTCTGCAGCGAGTTTGCATGGTTCTGAGCGTCGTTGCGGGTGTAAAATGCGGTGCCGTCAGAGGTAACGTGAACCTCGTTGATGTCGGGGTTCTGTTTCAGAACGTCGGCGGCTATTTTTTCGGCGGCTTTAGAGGCCACGGTGGCCGGGGCGTTTTTTGCGGTTTCTTTTTTCTTTGCCATTGGTGTATGGTTTAATTGTTCTTTTGTCTGTGGATGATCGCTTTGGCAACGGTCGTTGACAGCCATAGAAAGAAACAGGCCATTATCAGTCCGGCGAGTATTCCGACTATCGCGGTGCCGACCGGCGTACCGCGTTTCTCGCTGCTCTGGGTCATGCTGTTCCCCGAAGCCGTTGCATTGCTTTTTGTCGTCGTATTATCGTCGGCTGTTACCGTAGTCCTGATGTCGGCTGAGGCACTGTCGCACTTTGCAAGAGCCGTCTTTGCCTGGCTGTCGCTCCGGCTTCTGGCCTCATGCCTCTCCCGGATCCGGCTCATAAGCGGTGGTGTGCCTGTGGTACTGTCCAGCGGCTGTGCCGTGTCGAAAATCTCGGTCACGCGCTCGGTCGATTCGTCCCGATCCTCCACTCTGAGCAGCCATGCGGCGAGCCATTCATTCAGGTGAAGCTCGGCCGCTATCGACGTGCTGTCCGTCCGGTGGATGTCCGTCGAGGTCGTTTGCGACTGCGACAAGCGCGTTTGTGACTGTGACTCCGACGCCGTCCTTTTTTGCGTGGCGCAACTCGTGGCTGACAGGACAATTGACAGCGTGAGGGCAAGAATTGACTTTTTCAATCGCATTAGTGAGAATGTCTACTTTTTCCTGCAACTGAACCATATCCTTGCGCAGCGGCTCGACCACCAGTTCCATTATCATCTGTATGGCCTTTTTGTCGTTGTCGAGCTCATGCCCGCGCACGTCAGAGAGAGTCTTCTGAACGTCGGCGCGGAGCTGATCTACCTCGGCTTTGTGTTTGGATCTGAGAAAAATGGCCGTCAGCAGTGCCGAGAGCGGCGCGGTGATGATCGCCACCACTGCGGCAAGGATTGTTTCAGTCATTCGTTGTTACTGTTTTATTCCGATCTCTCTGAGCCACGCCGATACCTCGAAACTCGGGCACGCTTTCATCCACTCGAAAGGTTCGATGATGCCGTTGCCGTTACGGTCAGGGCTGAGGTCGCGGTGACCTATGATTTTCACGTCGGGATGCCGGGTGTGGAAGTCACGCACATATTTTGCCATCGCGCTTTTTTGCGCTGCCGTGCGTGTGTCCTTTGGCCTCATGTTCCTGTCGCATCCACCGGCATAGGCGATATGTCGGCTGACGCTGTTATATCCGGCTGCGCCGTTGGTGACCTCCCATGGGTCAACCATCGCGTCTTCGTTGTTGTCGACGAGGCGTTCGATTCGTCCGTCGAGCCTGATGAGGTCGGTATAGCCCGGCTGTTTCCATCCGCGACCGCCTGCCGATTTGGGCGCCGTGTGCATCCGTCGGATGTCGGCTGCTGTCACGTCGCGCCCCTCGGGGGTGGCGGTGCAGTGGATAACGAGATATTTAAGTGCTTTTTTCATTTATGTAGGAGTAGCCACTATCAGCTGTTCCCACCCTGAGCGGGTGCGGCGGGTTTGGGCGCGCTGACGATGGCGCCCAGACCCTCGGCCTTTTTGGGAAGGCACAGTGTGTAAGTGCGCATGGAGAACAGGTTCTCCTGCGTAGTGGGGTTGCTCGCTGCCTCCTGCAGATAGGTCTTGGTCGAACCGTTGGCCTTCATGGTGCGCTTGAGCGAGAACGCCACGGAACTCTGGCGGTCGGTTGTGGCGGGAATGGCGCCATAGGCCAGCTTCTTTTTCGTCGTGGTGTTGAAATAGGGGCAGGCGTTATATTCGTAGACCTCGAAGCCGTAGAGGCGCGAGATGGCGCCGCTCTCATAGTTGTAATATTGCGAGGCGAATTTCTGATCCTGCTCCAAGAGGTCGGCCACATGGTCGGCGCAGAGCACGAGGATGCGTCCCTCGGCGGGAATCTTCGCCTTGTCGAATGCCGTCTTGAGCGCGATAATGTCCAAGCGCGTCAGTCGCTTGCGGTCGTCCACCACTTCGCCTGTGGTCAGAAGCACCGGGGTAGCGGTCTTATTCTCGGCGGGCGCGATCGAGTGGATTGCCCGGCTGAATTTTGTCTCCGAGAACGCCTCTTTGTGGCGTTCCACCACCGAGGCCATCTTGTCATAGCCCAGAGCATGGAGTTCGTCGTCGGTCACGCGGGTCGGCTTTGTCTGGAATTTATCGAGCTTCACGGCGATGTCCCCGTCCTCCAGAGTCTCGATTTCGAGGGGATAGGTCGTGTTGTTCACAAGAACCTCGGGATCTGCGCCGATGTCGACCATGTGGATGGTGTCCTTTTCAACATATTGGTCATAGTCTTGGATCTTGTTATACCAGCCTACAGTGGTCTCGGCGGCGCGGAACGCCTTTACAAGTTCCCCTGTCCATACCTCGGGGTAGAGCCCGGTGCGAAGGGCGGCCGCCGGAGCGAGACCGCCCATGAGCGACGTGCCGATGGCGATGGAGTCGAGTGTGAGTGCCCCGACCGCGGGTGTCACTCCTACCGTTGCGCCAAGGGTCGCGCCCATAACGCTTGTGGCCGTAAGACCGATAATCATGCCCATAAGGGCGAGAAGAAATCTTTTCATTCGTCTGTCTGATGTTTATTGATGTTGTTTGTTGGTTGCGGGTCAGAATGCGGGTGCGAAGCCGTAGTGTTCGCGGTATAGGCGCACATATTCCTCGCGGTTGTTGTCGCGCAGGTCGGCGAGCTGATCTGCCGTGGCGGTTGCCCATGTCAGCTTTACATCGGTTGCGGTTCCCGCACTGCCGACGGTCTTCACGAGGTCGAGGGGTTTCTGTGCCGGGGCCATGTCGGCGAAAAGGGCGTTTAGGCTGTCAAGACCTATCTGCTTGCCGAGGTTGAGATACTTGTCTTTCTTGTCGGCGGTGATGCGCTTCTCCTTGATGGCCCTATCCACCGCGTCGGTAATGCGGGCGAGCGTCATCGTAGCTTTTTCTTCCTGCAGTCTGCCGATGGCGGCAACCGCTTCGTCTTCGGTCGCGCCGGTCGCGAGGCCGAGTTTCAAAAGAATTTTTTCCATGTTCTTTTTTTGATTGTTGTTTTGGGGTTGTTTTTCGGGATCTTTCGGGGTCGACAATGACAGCAGCGGCAGATGGCTGTTTTCCTCTCCGGCGGCGAGAGTGAGCAGCTTCCCCTCATGATAGAGACCCACCTGCAGCGCGTCGTCATTAGCTCCGATGTCGACCACCGACACCTCTATCAGTTTGCTTTTCGTGATTGTCGGTCGTGTCTGTCCGGCCACGAGCAGCTTGGGATCCTCGCTCCATTCAATGATGTCAAGCCCGGCGCTCAGCATCCGCAAGGTGCCGCGATCCCACTTTTTTGAGATGTTGCGTTCGTCTTCGGTGTCGTCGTCAAATTTCGGGGTGCCGTATAGTATGCCGTTCTCCACCCGAAGATTAGTCATTATGCCTATGGGCATATCCTCTTTGCGCCCGCGTCGGTGCATAAAGAGGACAATCGGATTTTTCTCGTACTGCGTGAGGTCTATGCCTGCTGTCAGCACTCGCGAACCATAGCTGTTTATCCGCTCGGTCGATATTATCGCTTCTTTCATATTGTTGTGATGTCAGAAAAATGTCGGCGCAGCTGTGTGGCACTTCAACTTGTTGAGAACCCTGTGCCGCTGCGCCGACGGCGTCGCAGAAAGGGGGTTGTGGCGGAGGCCGGATTCGAACCGTGCGTCCTCGAGGGAATGAACCTCGCGAGCTACCGCTGCTCTACTCCGCGATATGGATTTCGACGGCAAAGTTCGCCCGGCCTTATCCCTCCGCAAAACAGAGTGTAAAAACTTTACACTCCATTTTCTCTCGCCGTCGCTTTAGGCCAATTTTGCACCGTCAAATCACATTAAAACTCATTTCAAATAATTTCGCTATGAATGGCAAACAAGATTTCAACAGATAAAAAGGAATTTGCAGAGGCCCTTTTCATGCAGGGTATGCTTCAGAACTCCATCGCCGAAAAAGTCGGTGTGTCCGCCAATACTATCGGCAAATGGGCCAAGGATGGCTGCTGGGCCGAGAAACGCGCGGCCCAGACACTCACCCGAAAGGAAGTTGTCAATAACGTTCTCCGCTCCCTGAATAAGTTAGCCGAAAAGCTCGGCGAAGCCGAGCTTAAGGACGTGGGTGGTCTTGCCGATCAGATAGCCAAACTTTCGGCGACCATCTCAAAACTCGATAAAGAGGCCTCCGTGGTTGATTTCATCGAGTGCTTCATGGCCTTTGGCCGTTGGCTCGAATATCAGGCCGAGACCGACCCCGCAATCACCGCCGAGTTCCGAATGATGGTCAACAAGTATCAGAACAAATATATTCTCGAGCTTCTCGGAAACAAAATAACGGCATAACCGTAGCAGCGTATGGCCAGACACACGGCAAAGGATCGCAAGGAAGCGATTGAACAGTGGAAGCAATGGTGCGAGACGGTGCAGACGCGCTCCGTTGTCGCCGTCAGGGAGACTCCCGCACAGAAGGAGAAACGCATTGCGTGGCTTCTCGCTGACTATGGCCGTTTCTTCAATTACTATCTCGCGCATTATTGCGACGACGAGGAAACCGGCAAACATACCGACTGCGCTCCGTTTCAGAGCAAGGCTGCCCATACCCTCCGCGATCATGACAATATCCAGTATGCGGCCCGGTGGGCGCGCGGCCATGCCAAATCAGTCCATTTCGATGTCGGCATCCCGCTATATCTGAAAGCTCTGCGCAAGCTCCATCTGATGGTGCTTGTCGGAAAGAGCAAAGAGAATGCCGAGACTCTTCTGGGCGACATTCAGGCCGAGTTCGAGTTCAACCAACGCTATATATCAGACTTCGGCACTCAGAAGGTCGTCGGGTCGTGGGAAACAGGAAAGTTCGTCACCGCCGATGGCAGGGCATTCTTCGCCCGGGGTCGCGGTCAGTCGCCTCGCGGTCTCCGCTATAAGCGCTATCGTCCCGACTATGTCGTCATAGATGACCTCGACGACGATGAGCTTGTCAATAATCCCGACCGTGTCAATCGTCTGACAAAATGGGTCAAAGAGGCCCTTTTCGGCACCCTCGACGGTGGCCGTGGCCGTTTCTGTATGGTCGGCAACCTTATCGGAAAAAATTCTGTCCTCGCCAATTTCATGGCCTCCGAAGGAGTAGTGGTTTCCAAGGTCAACGCTATCGACCGCAACGGCAAACCCTCCTGGGCGGCTAAATGGTCAATAGAAGAGATTCGCAAACAGGAGGCTTTCATGGGGTATATCTCGTTCCAGCGCGAGATGATGAACAATCCCATTACCGAGGGATCGATCTTCCGCAACGACTGGATCCGCTGGTGCAAGCCATTGAAGCTCGCCCGCTATGACTATCTCGTATGCTACTGCGACCCATCGTTCAAGTCCACCACCCGTAACGACTACAAGGCCATCAAGCTTTGGGGCAAGACGGGCACTGACCTCCATTGCCTCGCCGCCTTTGTCCGGCAGTGTTCCGTCGCCGAGATGGTCGGATGGTTCTATGACCTCCACGAAAAAATAACCGCCGCCAATGCCGTCTGCTCTTACTATATAGAGGCGAATTTCTTGCAGCAGATCCTGCTCGACGAGTTCGTGCGCGAGGGCAACGAACGCGGCTATCAGCTTCCCATCTTCGGCGACAAACGCAAGAAGCCCGACAAGTTTCAGCGCATCGAGGCTATTTCCCCGCTGTGGGAGCATGGCCACGTCTATTATAACGAGCGCATGAAAAAAGATCCCGATATGCGTGTAGGCATAGACCAGACTCTCTCCTGCGAGCGAGGCATGACCGGCCACGACGACGGCCCGGACGCCGACGAAGGTGCCATCTTCATTCTTCAGGGCCTGACACGTCAGCAAACTTCCAAACCATCATACGGCAGACGTAAGTCGCCGAAATCTTCATGGTAAATATATGAGCATTTTCAAAAATATCAAAGCCTATTTTCGTGCGGTCATCTTCGACTGCCGCCTTCGCCATTGCCGCCGCGAGGCCGAACGCCGCCGTGCCCTCTCTGGGCAGAAACAACTCGTGATCGTCTTCAACCGCCGTCCCGTCGTTGTCAGCAAGCAGTATATAAAGCAGCTTGTCCGCGAGGGCATGTATCGCCGTGGTGTAACCGCCGCCGACATCGAGGCAAAGGCTATTTACCGAACAATATAATCCCCGCGCCGATATGTCTTTCCTTACTACAGATGATTACCGAGTGGTTACCTGTCCTGCCGACCTCGACATAATCTGCCAGTCCTCCGACGAGATCCGGCAACAGGCCGAGCTCACCGCTATGGAGGAAGTGGCCGGATATGTTCGGACGCGCTATGACATCGACGCAGCTTTCGCCAAGTCCGGCATCGAGCGTAACCCGCTGCTTGTGCAGCTCACCGCCTGCATAGCCCTGTGGTGGCTCGGACAATGGTTGCCCGGCATGATCGGCGGCGAAATGCGCCAGACTCTTTACGACAACGCTATATCGCGCCTCAAGGATATTCAGAAAGGCAACTTCACTCCCGATTTTCCTGAATATCCCGAGGGGGGCGATCCTGACAGCGGCCTCGGCGGCAATCCTATCCGTTACTCATCCATGAAGAAAAACGGGTGGGAATGGTAACCGCTAAATATCGTGCAAACGAGCGCAGAAGCAAAATTTATTTTGATTATGCCGAGTGTAGCCGATATTCAATCTCCATTAAAACCTTGTTTAATCAGCGTTTGAACGATGTTAAAACTTTCGGCAAGAATTGAAATTACCGGCGAAAAAAAGTGGGTCTTCGAGAAGATCACCGCTTGCGAGATCGTGCGCGACAGCGACGCGCTCACCACTACCTGCAAGCTCACTCTCCCCCGGAAGGTGATATGGAAGGGAGAGGCTTCAAACCCTATCAAACGCGGCGACAAGATTTCCGTGTGGCTCGGCTATGATGACAACCTGCAACTCGCTTTCTCCGGCTATGTGCTCCGCAAGGGCTTTAAGGCCCCGATAGAGATTTTTTGCGAGGACGAGATGTTTATGCTCAAGCAGACTCCCTGCGTCAAAAAGTCATATAAAAACGTCGATATTCAGACGCTGCTTAAAGACCAGAGTCTGCCTTACGACATCAAGGTGCTCGGTGAGCAGAACATCGGGCAGTATCGCGCCAACTTTGAAACGGTCGCCGAGCTGCTCGCCCATCTCAAGGAAAACAATATCCGCACCTTCTTCCGTATCGAGGACAATAAGCCCGTGCTTTATTGCGGTGTCCTTTTCGACCACGGCAATGAGATGCGGCAGGTTTTCGCTACCGGGGTCAACATCATCTCGGACAGCAGCCTTGACGAGCAGAACGCCGAGGACGTGAAAATTAAGCTGAAAATTGTGAGCCTCCAGCCCGACAACAAAAAGAAAATAAAGGTCGAGGTCGGCGACGCCGACGGCGAAAAGCGAACCCTGCATTGCTATGGTATGACTGAGACCGAGGCCAAGGCGTGGGGCGAGCAGGAACTGGAGCGACTGAAACGCGACGGCCTGACCGGCTCGTTTCAGACTTTCGGCCACGTTCTGCTCGATGTGCTCGACGTTATCGGCATCAAGATCGACGGTGAGCGCAAAGGCAAATATCAAGTCGCTAAAAATACAATCACTTATGGAAGCTCCGGCTTCCGGCAAGACATAACCCTCGGCGCGAGGGCCGCTGAATAATCGTGCAAATGAGTGCAGAAGCAAAATTTTTTTGATTATGCCGAGTGTAGCCGATTATGCAATTTATAATTGAATGAACATACAGAACGCCATAAAACAGCTTGCTCTCGCGGGCTCTGAAATGTATCTGACGGTCTGCACCGTGGACGCCGTGGACGAAAAGGCGCGGACTATCGACTGCACCCCAATCAACGAGGGGGCGCAGATTCTTGGCGTCAATCTGCAGGGCAACCAGGAGCAAGAGGTTGGCGTGGTGTCGTTCCCCGCCGTTGGCTCCGACGTTGTGGTCGGTTTCATAAATCCGGCAGTCGCGGTAGTGGTGCTGACAACGGAAATTTCCAAAATAATGCTGAAAATCGGCAATACCGAGGCCACCGTCGAGAATAATTCCGTGGTGTTGAAAACGCAGAAAGGCTCCGTAACTCTCACCGCCGACAATCTCAAACTCGACATCGACGGAACAACGCTCGAACTGAAAAAAGGTTTGTCGACTTGGAACGGCGGTACGGAAACCACCGCCAACGCTACCGAGCTGCAAACACAGCTCAACAAGTGCAAGGCGAGAATCGACCAAATTATTACGGCCATCAAAACGGGCGTTCCGACTCCGCAGGATGGTGGCGCGGGCTATCAGAAAACAATGACTGCGATGCTGACCGCCCCGGCCGAGGACTATTCAAACATTATCGACAATAAAATCAAACATTGACCAATGGCAAGTAAAAGATACCCCTCACAGCTGAGAACCGTAGAGTCTATCCGTCTCGCCGCCCGCGAAAACAATGCGGCCAAGGGCGGCGGTTCCATGCGTAAACGCAAGAGCCTCGTTATGATGCTCAACCAACAGACACGATCTCTGACCAAGCAGGACGTGGCCCGCTGGCGCCGCGCCTGGGCTATAGCGCTCAACATTGACAATCCTAAGCGCGGCGCCCTTTATTCCATCTATACGGATACTCTTGTAGATCTGCACCTCACGGGCTGTTTTATTCAGCGTTATCACAAGACGTTACTTAAGGCCTTTGTCATTGTCGACGAAAACGGCAAAGAGGATGATGAGGCTCTGAAAATATTCAAGAGTAAATGGTTTCATCATTTTTTGCTCCGTGCCCTTGAATCTATCGGATGGGGACACTCCCTCATCCAGTTGGGCGATGTCTTCACTGACGCCAACGGTGTGATGAAGTTTTCCGACGTCGAGCTTGTCCCGCGTGAACATGTCTGCCCCGAATATGGTGTTCTGCTCCGCGACAGATCAGACTCGCCGGATCAGGGTATACCTTACCGCGAGGGTGCGGTATCGGACTGGTGTGTGGAGGTCGGCGATTCCCACGACCTCGGTCTGCTCCTTAAATGCGCCCCGCAGGCTATCGCTAAAAAGAACATGACAACCTATTGGGATGTATTCGGAGAGATTTTCGGGATGCCAATGCGCGTCGGAACTACAACATCGCAGAACCCCGCCGACCGCAAGCAGATCGAGGTCATGCTTGAAGAGATGGGGGCTGCCGGATGGGCGCTCTTTCCCGAGGGCACCACAATCGAAATAAAGGAGTCGTCCCGCGGCGACGCCTACAATGTCTATGACCGCCGTATTGACCGCGCAAACTCCGAGATGTCCAAGGGCGTTCTCGGTCAGACCATGACTATTGACAACGGAGCCTCACATTCCCAGTCAGAAACCCACCTCGAGGTGTTCGAGAATATATGCGCCGCCGACGCCAGACTCATTGAGTATGTCGTGAACGACGACCTTATTCCCAAGATGATCCGTCTCGGGTTCCCCCTCACCGGGCTTACTTTCAAGTGGGACGACGCAGCCTCTTATTCACCTGCCGAGCAGCGCGAGCTTGAACGTGTCATGTTGCAATATTTCGATATAGATCCGCAATATTTCATTAATAAATACAAAATCCCTATCACCGGGGTCAAGCAGTCGGCAGGCTCTTTTTTCGAGTAGGGGGTGATGATTCTTCCGAGGAAGCGCCAAAGGCGGTTCCTGACAAAAAAGAAGATAGCCCCCTGAAACAGCAAAAGGCAAAAGCAGACCATTACCGCCTTTTCAATCGTGCTGTCAGTTCTCTGTATAAGTCTGACCTGCTTACTCTCTCGTCCGGGAGTGTCGGGCGTGTGGAGTTTGACCATAAGGTGTTTGACCGCGCCGTGCGCGAAGTTTTCGCCAAAGGTGGTTTCTCCCCGGAGATGTTGGCCGATCCTGCCGTGACTCCGCTTATCGAGGAAACATACAAAGCCCTCAACAAGGCCATCGACACGGCCATCAAGACAGAAACGCCGCCGGAACTGACAGCCGCCTTACAGAATAATGCGTTTATATTCTCCGGCTTCAAGACACATCATTCACTCTCCGAGGTGGGACTTGCGCTGACAGATGCCGACGGCAAGGTCAAACCGTTCGAGGTATTCCGGCGCGATGTGGAGGCCATCGACAAAAAGTATAACACCAACTATCTTTATGCCGAGTATAACCACGCCGTCCACACTTCGCAGATGGCCGTCAAATGGAATGACTTCATGGCCGACGGCGACCGTTACAATCTGCAATACCGCACTGCGGGCGATGAGCGCGTCCGATCCGAACATGCCGCGCTCGACAAAATCACGCTTCCCCCGTCCGACGAGTTCTGGAAGTCCTATCTGCCGCCCAACGGGTGGAATTGCCGCTGCACCGTCGTGCAAGTGCTCCGTGATGACTATCCGATGTCCGACCCCGCTGTTGCCAAGGCGGCGGGTGACGCTTGCACCGATGACCCGAAGGCCCGGATCTTCCGCTACAACGCCGGGCGGGAGATGACGATTTTCCCCAAGAAGCACCCCTATCTCCCCAAGGGCTGCGGCAATTGCGGAGGCGGTCTGACTCTCGCCTATGACCCCAAGCGCGAGAAGTGCCGAGTCTGCCGGGTGGTCAGTGAGCAAGCGCGAAAGGCCGAGGTAAAACGGCTGTACGACCGTCTTTCAAAAGACAGTAAATATAAGGGTGTGGAATATGACCCCGTGTCCGGCGGCTTGACTGCAACCCATGTCGGCCACAATACCAGCTCAAACAATCAAGAGGTTGTTGGTTGGGGTATGACGGGCGCACAGCTCGAAAATGAGTTGCAGAGCCTTTTGTTCCGGCACGGTCATATAACGGTGCTTTGCGATGAACAGAAAAAGAAAGGCGGCAAGAAGCTCCGCGCCCTTGATATGCAGCTCGACGGCGTGATGATGGATATTCGTTCCATCACCAAGAAGAAAAGGCACTATGGGTCGGCCATTCTGCAGAAAAATTCCCAGTTGCACGGATATAACGAGCGGTCTGACGTTACCGTGGCCGCCGATACGCTGTGCCTATATTTCCACGATGCATCGATGTATCACCCCGGCAAGATCCGTGACGGCATTAAATACACCCGCAAAAAGTCAAAACATGGACTGGCCGTAAAGAATATTGTATGTGTGCTCCGTAAAGACGATGACACAATAGAGATCCATCGCCACAAGGCATAAAAAAAGCCCGCATAGCGGGCAGGTTGCCGCCTCGCCGAAGCGACCCACAGCGGCCTCCGATGGGATTGCAAAGATAATAACTTTTTCTCTTATAACAAAC
>DBGBEM010000306.1:0-1660 GCA_048477235.1 Muribaculaceae bacterium
GTTCATGAGCGCCGACTACAGCCAGATCGAGTTGCGCCTCATAGCGTGCCTCAGCCACGACCCCGATATGGTCGCCTCGTTCCTCGCCGGCCACGACATCCACCGCGCGACGGCGGCGAAAATCTACCACGAAGAAATCGAAAACGTCACCGACGCCCAGCGTCGCGCCGCCAAGACCGCCAACTTCGGCATTATCTACGGCATAAGCGCCTTCGGGCTCAGCGAACGGCTCGGAATGGCGCGTTCCGAAGCCAAAGAACTCATCGACGGCTATTACCGCACGTATCCTCATATCCGCGAATATATCGACCATGCCATAGAAGAAGCGCGCAACAACGGGTATGTGACCACGATAATGGGACGCCGGCGCCAGCTGCCCGACATCAATTCGCGCAACGCCGTCGTCCGCAGCTATGCCGAACGGAATGCCGTCAACGCCCCTCTTCAGGGATCGGCCGCCGACATCATTAAAATCGCGATGGTCAATATCTACCGCGAAATCGGGCGCCGCGGACTGCGTTCGAGAATGATAATGCAGGTTCACGACGAACTTATTTTCAACATTGTGCCCGAAGAGCTCGCCGAAATGCAGACAATAGTCGCGGGCGAGATGGAAAACGCCTGGCACGGCGATGTTCCGCTCGAAGTGTCGATGGGAACGGCCACAAACTGGCTCGAGGCCCACTGATGGCGCGGCTAAGGCTCAATATCGTCACACTGCGGCGCACCCGCTACTCCGACCGCCACTCGATTCTGACGGCGTGGTCGGCCGAAATGGGGCGTGTGTCGCTTCTCGTCGCCGATGGCTCGGGCCGGTCGGCGGCACGTTCACGCGCCCTCTCGATAGTTCCGTCGATGATCGAATGTGAAGTGACGTCTTCTCCGGGTCGCGAGGTGATGCCGGCTTCGTCGATGCGTCCGCGCGTCGTGCTTGCCTCGCTGCGGACCAATCCGCTGAAGTCCATGATTGCCACCCTTGCCGCCGAAATCCTCGACCACGCCCTGCGCGAGGCCCGGGAACCCGACGCTGCCCTGACTGACTTCATCGACGCCTCGCTCATGGCTCTCGACACCCTCGACAATCCTACGGCAATAGCCAACTTCCATCTTTATTTCATTTATCGGCTCGCCGCTCTTCTCGGAGTCGAGCCCGATATGTCGACCTACGCTCCGGGGCGCTGGTTCGATATGGAAGGTGGACGCTTCACCGCCTCAATGCCCGTAACCCCCAAAAGACTGCGGCCCGAAGAAGCGGGCGTGCTGGCAGTTCTCTCGCGCCTGACGCTGAAAACTCTCGGGGCCATAAAAATGAATCGCGCCGAGCGCACTGCTGCCCTCGACGCCATGCTTGACTACCTTGAGCTCCATAACATCGTCAGGGCCGCTTCGCTCAAAAGCCCCGACGTTCTCCACTCGCTTTTCGCGTGAGCAGGCCGGAAGACTTTATCTGTGACGCAGAGTGCGGATTCTGTCGATAGCCGCTCCGATTATTGTGGCCACGAAAACAATGGTCCCGATAATAATCCAGGAATAGAAAGTATTGTCGATGTGAGGTTCCATAATTTCGGGATTTTCAATTAATAACTCTTTCTTTTAGAACACCGGCGCCCGTCCGAAAGTTCTCTCTCATTAGACGGGAAATCGGGGTATGTTTGGTCGG
>DBGBEM010000307.1:0-5907 GCA_048477235.1 Muribaculaceae bacterium
CTCGTCGCTGCGCACAACAACCTGGGTTGAACCGGCGAAATAGGGCTTTTCAAATCCTTCTTCCCCTTCTGTGCCGTAGAAAGCCTCGAGTGTGTAGGTGCCGGCAGCGATTTTCTCGCCGGTGAAATCGGCGTAGCTCCACTGTTGCGACTGGCCGTCGGAGGCCACGAGGCGGATGGTGAAATCATCGGCAGTGAGGCCTTCGACAATCTCCGGGAGCGAAGCCCTCGACGGGGTCGCTGTCAGCACTTGCCGGTCGACGTCGAGCTGAAGTTCGACAGTGCCGGTTCCGTCCGACGGCGCGAAGCTGTCGCTGCTGCAGCCGACGAGCGTCAGGGCCGAGCATAGAACGAATGCACTGTGCCAAATCTGTTTTTTCATACTCTTTCGAATTACTGTATTTGATTGTAATGTGTAGATACAAATTTGCGCAAAGTTAAGAAATATTATCGATAAACCTGCTTGTGAGTGCCAAATATTTCGAGAATCTTAATTTAATTTAAAATCATGCTTCCGATTAAACGTCGGGCCTTCTTTGTTGTCATATAAGCAAACGAATAAGCAAACGAATTAACTTAACTGATTAAATGATGAAAAAGAAACTGATGATTTTGGCCGTTTCGGCTTTTGCTTTCCTCGGCGTGAACGCCCAGAACAATAATAACTGTGGCAACTGTCCCGAAACGCCGTGTGCAGAGGCTCCCTGCCGTCAGAACTGTGACAAACCGTGCGGCAAACCGTGTGACGAGGCCCGCTGCCTGCGCCAGTTCGAAGGTCTCGGCCTGACCGACGCACAGAAGACTCAGCTTGTCGAGCTCAATAAGGCGCGCGCCGCCGAGTTCAAGGCTCTTCGTCAGGATTGCCGCGACAGGAAGAACCGATGCGATTCCACTGCCCGTGTCGACCGCCGCGCCGCTCAGGCAAAATATCTTGCCGAGCTGAAGAAGGTGCTGACCCCCGAGCAGTACACCCAGTTCCTTGAAAACGCCTATCTGAACGGCGGACGCAATCTGAAGGTCAAGGCTCCGATGCGCGGTAAGCATCACGCTATGTTCGGCGACCGCAAGTTCAAGAAAGACCGCCAATTCCGTGCAGTGAAGGCCGACATGGTCAAGGATACAAAGGGCAGCAAAGACAAAAAGGATAAAAAATAAGCATAGAGATTAGATTGGTTGAGGGAGTGCCCGCATGGGTGCTCCCTTTTCTGTCGGTCAGTCGGCGTCGTAGAGGCGCAGGCGGTCTTCGAGCGATTCGTCGACCGACAGCCCCATGCGCTGGCGCAGGCGCGTGCGGCTTTTCTTGACCGATTCATATTCGATGTTAAGGGCGGCGGCAATCTGTTTGCTCGTCATGCCCATGGTGATGAATGCGGCATGTTTCAGCTGGCTTTCCGTCAGCATGGGGAAGTCGGCTTTAAGCCGGCGCATGAACTGTGGATGGAGCTTCTCGTGGAGCTTGCGGAAGGTTTCGCGTTCGATGCGGTTGCTGAGGCTCTGGCGCACGCTCGATGTTATCTCGCGCGCTTCGTCAGTGCCGATCTTTCCGGCATCGACGAGCTTGTCGACCCCTTTGACGATTGTCTGAATGAGCCGGTCTTTCTCTTCGATGTCGATAGCGCAGGCACTCAGGTGGTTGCGGTTGCGCTGAAGTTCGATCTCGGCTTTCTGCCGCGCCAGGCTCGCGCGCTGGGCTTTCAGCCTGAGCGCCACAATCACGGCTATCATGAGAATCATTATCGCCGCTACCGCCGAGATGGCTATCATTCTCAGGCGGCTTTCGCGAAGAGTCCGGGCGGCGCTTTCGCGCTCGATCTGATGGCGGTATTCAGCTTTGGTTGTCTCAAGCGAGAATTTCTCGTTCTCCATGGCCATCCGCTCTCCGAGGAATTCGCTGTAGTAGCCGACGGTCGATTCATAGTCGCCGCGCACATACGACATATAGCCCATAGCGTTGAAAATCATGGCTCGGGCGAGGTGGTCGCTGACGCTGTCGATCTTGGCGAAGGCCATGGCTGTATATTTCCCGACGCTGTCGTCGGGAGCCGAGCTGTTGATGAAATAGTCGGCTATCTCCCCCTCGTAGGCCGCTTCGGTGTCGGCATGGCCGAGTCGGCGCGTGAGCCTGTAGGCCTCGAACAGGTAATCGGCATTGCCTGTGTTATTATAGGTGTTTCTGAGAACAAGCGGATAGAACTCCCGGTCGCTTTTCGCTATCGGGCTGCCGATAAGAAAATTCATCAGGCTGTCGCGCTCGGCGATTGTCGATTCCCCTTCGAGAACGTTGGCAACGTTCAGGAGGTTGCGGATTCGGTAGCGCTCGATGCCGAGGCGGCTGAAGATTGTGTCGACACGCAGATAATAGCTCTTTGCGGGAATAGTGTCGCTGATTTTCCACATTATGGCGCCCAGGCGCATCAGTGTCGACGCAATCATGAACGAGTCGCCGGTGGCTTCGTAGTAGGCGAGATTCTCGAGCGACAGGGCGTGGGAGCGGTCGATCGGAAGTGTGTCGAGCGATGCTTTTATTGATACGAGCCGCGACCATTCGTATGGATTGCGTGCCGAATCTGACTTCGCCAATGTGCTGTCGAGCAGTGCACCGGCGCGGCGGTCGTGGCCGCGGCGGTTGGCAATGCGGGCCTGCCAGTAGGCCGTCTGCATTTTTGCGGCTTCATTCTGCGGGGTCAGATTCTCGATGCGTTTTGTCAGACTGTCGATGACTGCCGGGTCGGCGGCATTGATATAGGCGTTTTCGAGCGATGTCGACAGGCTGTCGTAGACCGCTGTCACCGGCTGCCATCGAAACAGGCTTTTCGCGCTCTTTTCGGAATGGCACGCCGTCATAGCGGCGAAAATGATTATGATGAATGCGAAAATTGTCGTTCTCATGGCGGCAAAGATAGTAAATAGCGCCGAAACGGGCAAATAGCTTTATTGTCCCCTATTTGTCACCCTACCTGTTGCATTTTGTTCGGCTGATATTTTCTACTTTTGCGCTGTGTCATTACGCTGTCACCCCCTTTATAGAAAGCGTGGCGGCACACAAGGAAATAAAACGGTTGCGAGAAAAAGTTCAGGTAGATAAAAGCACTTTTTTCGCGTCATTTCGCCCGGTCACCGATATGTCACTATCGGCGCCGGTCTTTGCGCAGCTGTTTATATTAACATTGATTAACGAATTTTGCGCCGTCGGGCGTCATCCTTTTTTCATAACTTAGCGGTCGAGATGACAGGCTTTAAGCCTTAGATTTTCACTTTTGCTTTTATCTACCGACGGCGCGGCGGTTAAAGGATTCAGGCCGGCGATGTCGTATAACTTTTGAATCCGCAACCGATTTAATGAATTACTCTACAACGGGAGCAGCGCTCTTGCTCTCTGTCGCGGCATTGGTATTCCCTGCCGCGGCGTCACAGGCAGCCAAGCCGGCCTTCAATGCCTGTGTCAGCGAGCCGTCGCAGTCGGTTGGCATGTATTCCTTCTCGACAACGGAGTATTCGCCGACTCTGATCAAGCGCAACATCTATGCCAGCGGCGGTGGTATCGCAAACGACAGCTATTATTATTCCCATCATTATGACGTTATCGCCGGGTTGCCTGTCATAGAGGTGTCGAGCTATTCGCTCAAAGACTGGAGTATCGACGACCACTATTCGAACCGCACTCTGGCGAATGTAGCCACCGACATCGCCTATTTCGCTCCGCGCGACGAAGCCTATGCCTGTTTTTCCAATGAAAGCGGCACCGGCTATCTGTTCGGAAAATACAGGTTCGGCTATTTTCTGCCCGAGAAGATCTGCGACCTCGAGAAGGCTCTGGCCGCTCTCGACTTCGACAGCAAAGGAACCCTTTATGCAATAGACTGGAGCGGAGATCTTTTCACTGTCAACACCGCCGACGGCTCTCTGACAAAGATAGGGTCGACCGGTGTCACTACATCGAAGATAACCGGTGGCGCGATCGACCGTTCGACCGACACATTCTATTATAGCGTCTACAATACCGACGAAAGCGCCATATATACCGTAGATCTCGCAACGGCCAAGGCCACTAAGCTCTATACGCTCGACAACCATGAGCAGGTCGGAGGCATGTATTTCCCCGAGACCTATGACGGCGGCACACCGGCCGCCACGTCGAACCCGACGCTGAACTTCAGCGGCACGTCGCTGAGCGGCACAATACGTTTCCGCGCCCCGCAGCGCACTGTCGGCGGCGAGCCGATCCCGGGCAAGGTCACTTATCATGTCGAGGCCAACGGAGTCGAGATCGCCACCGGCGAAACCTCGTATGCCGACGGCTACCAGAGCTACGACATCGCAGTCGACAAGAACGGCCGCTATTGCTTCTCGCTCTATTTCTCGAACGACGCAGGCCGCGGCCCGCGCTCGAAAACGACCCAATATATCGGTCAGGACATTCCGAAGGCTCCCGAGTCGCCGCGCCTCAGCTATAGCAACGGCTTGATGAAAGTCTACTGGACAGCCGCCCCCTCTACAGGTGTCAACGGCGGCCCGGTCGGAACGCGCAGTTATGTCGTCACCCGTTATCCCGACGGCGCATCGTTCAACGTCGACTATTCGCCTTACAGCGAACAGTTTGTTCCGGCCGAAGAGCGCACTACCTACTATTATACTGTAGCCACCAAGGCCGGCGAACTGCTGTCGCAGCCGTCGTCGACTCCTTCATTCGAGATGGGCACCGTCGTGCCCCCCTATGCCGAGCAGTTCCCGATTCAGGCTTCAGCTTTCTGCTATAACTGGCTGAACCAGAATGTCGATCTTTCCGACGACTATTCGACTTCCAACGGCCTTCGGCTGATAACCATGAACGCGCCCGAAGAGGGCGTCTTCCTGACAACTCCGAAAATCAGCCTGCGTCGCGGCCACAAATATGACATCGCTATGAAGGTGCGCCGTGGTAACGCCAACTATGCCGAACGCCTCGAGATCACCGCCGGCAAAGAGCTGACAGCCGCCGGACTGACCGCCAAGAAGATCACCGACGAGCCTTTCACCATTGAGACTCCGACATCGGAGTGGGTAGACATCGCCGTGACATATCAGGCCGAAGAAGACGGTGACTATTACATAGCCCTCCACGGCCTTGACGCCGGACGAATGGTATATCTCAAGGAGTTCAGCATCAGCAAGGGTGTCGTTGCCGGCGCTCCCGGTGCGGTCTCCGATCTCGCAGCCGTTGCCGATCAGGACGGCGCCCACAACGCCACGCTGACATTCAGGCTACCTACTGTCGACCTCGAAGGGAAACCGCTGGCCGATGCCGTCACCTCTGTCGACATCAGCCGCGACGGCACACTCGTCAAGACTGTCACCGAGAATCTCCAGCCCGAGATGAGCGTAGTCGACGACACCGACCCCGCAGTCGGCGAGCACACCTACACCGTAGTCGCCAACAACAGTGTGGGCACCGGCGTAGCCGCTGACGTGAAGGTGTTCGTCGGGTTCAATATTCCGTTTGATGTCGAATGGGTCAAGGCCATCGAAGACCCCGAAAAGCCGGGCACAGTCACTATAACATGGGCTCCCGCCGATCTTGACATCGACAACAAGCCTCTGACAAACGCCAAGATAACCTATAACGTCTATAACCGTCAGAACGAGCTTATAAAAGAAGGTCTTACGGAAACGACCTACACCACAGTGGCCTGTTCGCCCGACGCCCCGCAAGACTGGGCGCAGTACCGCATAGGGGCTGTCAGCGAAGCAGGCGAGGGTGCACTGGCGAAGACCGTCCTCGTGCCTGTAGGCGTTCCCTACGAAGTTCCTTATCGCGAATCGTTCGAAAACAAAGACAATCCGGCTCATCTTATCGGAACGACAAGCACGAGCGTAGGCGACCGCTGGAGCATGGTCGGCGGTTTCGAATATGACGGCAAGACTGTCGATC
>DBGBEM010000308.1:0-3230 GCA_048477235.1 Muribaculaceae bacterium
CGGCCGACTCTGAGGTGTAGGTTGTTCCGGCCGACCCGTTCTGAAGCTTGAGCTTCCAGCCGGCGGGAAGATAGCCCGACTGGTCTTTTCCGTCGCTGGTGCCGTAGCCGACTTTGGCGATTGCGCCGTCGTAGACGAGCACGTAACAGGTGGCGTCGAGCGAGTTCTCGACAACCTCTATCGAGATTACCTCTCCGGCGTTCTTCGGCACGAACACGGTGCCGTTGTCTTTATACGACGGAACGTTCGTGCCCGGATTGCAGTAAGTGATCGAACCGTCGACGGTAAACGCCTCTTCGAGGCCGTCGCCGTTCTTGATGTAGTAGACGCCGTCGGTCTCGCTCCATGCACCGTAACCCGGGAGCGCCGAAGCGAGAATGAGCGTCAACAGCATCAGTCTGTGTAGAATTTTCATTGGCATATTTTTAGATGATTAAAAAATTTGTTCCTGTCGTTCAAAAGCCTTCAGCTTTTGGCGGACAAGAACAGATGCCAATGAATCTGACGGAACGATACGCGCGAACCGGCGCAGCCGTCTGTTCTGACACCCTTAGCTCTATTCCGCGAGAGCTGTCGGCGGGTTGTCGGCAACGGGCAGGTCTTCCGGCTCGTCTCCTGTCGGTGCGAGGCCTTCCCATCTGATGTCGACAGTGGCGCTCGGGTCGCAACGACCTTTTTGTGTGAGACTTACGGCAGCGGGTCTGCCGGGGCTTCTAACCCCGTTCCCTTTTAAGACGCCTTTCGAGGGGCGTCACCCTGTTGCTTTCGGCTGCAAAATTACAATTCCATCGTCAATCGCAAGCGCCTTTAATGTTTATTAACACATGGAGCTGCTGCAAGTGCAAAAAAAGCAAAATGGAGAAAAGCATCTTGCATATTATTCGTAACTTTGCGGCTCGAAACACAAACCCTGACCGACGATGTTTAACTTATTCAGCGCCAAACGCAAGCCGCAGCAACTGTTCTTCCATACCGACATCCACTGCCATATCGTGCCGGGTGTCGACGACGGTTCGCCAACCGTTGAAACATCGCTCGAGCTGCTCGAAAGAATGCACTCCTGGGGGCTCAGGCGCATTATCGCGACCCCTCACATGACTCAGGACACATTCGAGAACACCCCCGACATCCTCGACCCCGCGCTTCAGAGCCTTCAGGACGCTGCCGCCGGGCCGTTCCCCGACATGGAGATAACCCGCAGCTGCGAACACCGTATCGACGACTTCTTTATCTCACAGCTCGAAAAAGGACTGATTTTGCCTTTCCCCGGCAATTTTATCCTTGTTGAGAATTCTTTCGTTCAGGAGCCGTGGAATCTTGATCAGATGCTCTTCGACCTTCACATAAAGGGCTATCATCCGATCATGGCCCATCCCGAACGATTCCGCTATTATCAGGCTAACCGCGAACGCTATAAGCAGCTCCACAACGCCGGCAATCTCTTCCAGATCAATCTTCTCAGCCTTTCGGGCTACTACGGAAAGTCGACGAAGCAGCAGGCCGAATGGCTGATCAACGAAGGGCTCGTTGATTTTATCGGTACCGACCTTCATCACCACCGCCATGCCGACAGCATCGAGGCATATCTCAGTTCGCGCGACTATCGCCGGCTGGCCGAAAGCGGGCTGAAAATCGGCAACGACACGACGTTCCCCCGCGACTGACAACCTGTTATATCAACATAAAAACTGCACAAAACCGACGTTTTGTGCAGTTTTTTGATGGCGTTTCATTTCTGTTCCGAAAAAAATCGCTAACTTTGCAGCCTAATAAAAATGCAGCAGTCGGCACTCGCCCGACAAATACAGTATCATTCAATGAAGCTCTTACAAGCAAAATTAGCGCGTTACACCGCCCCTCAGGAGGCTAAAGCAGCAGGCGTCTATCCCTATTTCCGGGCCATCTCTTCCGAACAAGACCCCGAGGTCATCATTAACGGCAAGAAGGTGCTGATGTTCGGCTCGAACTGCTATTCAGGACTTGTCAACGATCCGCGCCTGAAGGAAGCCGCCATTGAAGCGACCCGTAAATACGGCACAGGTTGCGCCGGCTCCCCCTTCCTCAACGGAACTCTCGATCTTCATAAAAAACTCGAAGCCCGCATAGCCGAGTATATCGGGAAAGAAGACGTAATGATCTATTCAACCGGTTTCGGTGTCAATCTCGGCGTTGTGTCGACACTGACAGGCCGCGAGGACTATATCCTCTGGGACGAGCAGGATCATGCTTCAATAATCGAAGGTCGCCGCCTGTCGTTCAGCCAGCAGTTCAAATACAAACACAACGACATGGCCTCGCTTGAGAAGCAGCTTCAGAAATGCGATCCCGACAAGGTGAAGCTTATCGTCACCGACGGCGTCTTCTCGATGGAAGGCGACGTGGCCAATCTGCCTGAGATCGTGCGTCTCGCAAAACAGTATAATGCAAGCGTGATGGTCGATGAAGCTCACGGCATCGGCGTATTCGGCCGCGGAGGCCGCGGAACCTGCGACCACTTCGGCGTGACCAAGGATGTCGACCTCATTATGGGCACATTCTCGAAGTCGTTCGCCTCGCTCGGCGGATTCATTGCCACCGACAAGGAGATCACCAATTTTCTTCGCCACCACTCGCGCTCCTATATCTTCACCGCCTCGATCACTCCCGCTTCGACGGCTGCCTGCCTCGCTGCAATCGACATCCTCGAGAAAGAGCCCGAGCGTCAGGAGCATCTTTGGGAGCTCACCAACTACGCCCTCGAAGGGTTCCGTTCGATGGGTTTCGAGATCGGTAACACCTCGACTCCGATAATTCCGCTCTTCATACGCGACGACTTCAAGACATTCGCCATAACCCACGACCTTCTCGAAGACGGCGTCTTCGTCAATCCTGTCGTGACTCCGGCCGTCGCTCCCGAGGACACCCTCATACGCTTCAGCCTTATGGCCACCCATACCCGCGAACAGGTGACCACAGCCCTCGAAAAGATCGCTAAGGTCTTCCGCAAATACAAGCTTATTCCCGAAGAATCGGCTCTCTGAGAAATATCAATCCCGTGACTCGCCGAAGCGAATCACGGGATTGCTGTATCTTGACGTCCCGACCGTCAGATGCTGTCCGTTTCGGCCTCGGCCTCATGTTTCGGCGCCGGTTTTACGGCAGCAGGCTTTGGCCCTTCGGGAGCGTCAGCCGGCTCCGGACTGACCTTATCGGGGAAGATGGTGACGAGAATGTCTTTTGTTACCATCCCC
>DBGBEM010000309.1:0-3546 GCA_048477235.1 Muribaculaceae bacterium
GTCGTCGCCGTATTGATATTCGCGCACCTCGCTGAAAGTCATGCCGCGACCTTTGAAGGCCGAGTGATATTCGCCCGCGAAGATGTTCGATGACAGTCCGCGGGTTTTAATCTCGATCTTGCGTATCTTTTTTAGCAGTTCGTTGGCGTCCATCTTGTGGAGTGGAGGCGCCCGGTCAGGGCACCTCTATTTTGTCGAGGATTTCGCTTATGATTTCGTCGGTGGTGATATTGTTGGCCTCGGCCTCATAGGTCAGACCGATGCGGTGGCGCAGAACGTCGTGACATACGGCGCGGACGTCTTCGGGAACAACATAGCCGCGGCGGTGGAGGAAGGCGTAGGCGCGGGCTGCGCGGGCCAGTCCGATCGAGGCGCGAGGCGATGCGCCGAACGAGATTATGCTCTTGAGCTCGCCGAGATTATAGTCGCCGGGGAAGCGGGTGGCGAACACGATGTCGACAATGTAGCGCTCGATCTTTTCGTCGACATATATCCGGTTGACAACGCGCTGGGCGTCGAGAATGTCTTCGGGGCGGAGTATGGCCCTGACATCCTGGCGCTGTCCTGCGATGTTCTGGCGTATGATCTGCTGCTCTTCGCTCTTCGAGGGATAGCCGATGATGACTTTCAGAAGGAAACGGTCGACCTGCGCCTCAGGCAGCGGATAGGTTCCTTCCTGCTCTATGGGGTTCTGCGTGGCCATGACGAAGAACGGCTCTTTCAGCTCGAAGGTGGTCTCGCCTATGGTAACCTGACGTTCCTGCATCGCCTCGAGAAGAGCGCTCTGAACCTTGGCGGGAGCGCGGTTGATTTCGTCGGCGAGGATGAAGTTGGCAAACAGCGGGCCACGCTTGATCTGGAAGCTCTCGGTCTTTACAGAATATATCATTGTGCCGATAAGGTCGGCCGGAAGCAGGTCGGGCGTGAACTGTATTCTGCTGTATTTGGCGTCGATGAGTTGTGCGAGGGTCTTGATCGCCAGTGTCTTTGCCAGACCGGGAACACCCTCAAGGAGCACATGGCCGTTGCTCAGAAGAGCAACCAGAAGCGATTCGACAAGATGTTTCTGGCCGACGATGGTGGTGTCCATCCCTCGTGTTATGGCGTCGATAAAGCTGCTTTTCGATGCTACGAGATCGCCAAGCTCCTGAATGTTGACTGTTTCGCTCATAATAGGGTTGAGTGTGGGTATAACGTTAGTGTTATGCGAGTTAGTTCTGGTTCTATGCGCTGCGGCACGGCCGTTGCGACGGCCTGCCGGGTTCCCGGGCCGTAGCCGTCGGCTTCGGGCGCGTTTTAGTGCACAAAGTTACATATTAACAACAAACGATAGCAGCCCGCAGAATGTTAATTTTTAATATAATTCCTTAAGCCGCTTAAACGTCAGGGGTCTGTCTGTCGGCGCTCCGGCTGACGCCTCCCGTTCCTTTGCATCGCTCGGGCAGCGACGATTCTATAGCTTCGCGCGCCTCGGCCATCATTTTCGGCGTCGGGCCGGGTTCGAGAGGACGGTGTATGGTAAGGGTGATTGTGCCCCAGTGGGGCAGTTTGCTGAATCGCGGCATTACATCGAAAGCGCCGTCGATAGTGAGCGGAACTATCGGCAGGTTGAATTCGCGGGCCAGAATGAAAGCGCCTTTCTTGAACGGACGCATGCGGCCGTCCCATGTGCGCGCGCCTTCGGGAAAAATAACCATTGACATTCCCCGTCCGAGAAGCTTTTCGGAGTTGGTTATGGCCCGTTTGATTCCGGCGAGGCTCGAAGTGTCGACATAAACTTGCTTTGAGACCTCACAGGCGCGCCCGACGAATGGAATCTTGCGCAGCGACTCTTTCATCATCCAGCGGAAATTGTGTCCGAGATATCCGTAGACGGCGAAAATGTCGTAGGCGCCCTGATGATTGGCGAGGAATATATAACTGCGTTTTTTACTGATATTCTCGCGGCCAACGACGCGCACTCTGACAAACGCTGTCCAGCAGAACAGGCGCGCCCATAGAATCTGGGGATAATAGCCGGCCCATCGGCCTCCGCCGAGCCAGCAGGCAACCATTGTGAAAAGAGCTGTCGCGATAGTCGCCACAATAATGACAGGTACCATAACCAGCAGCTGCCATATTCTGTAGAGGAATAGTTTCATGACACCGCAAATTTACAAAACTCCCCCGACTGCGCCAAACGTCGCCGGTGCGCCGGGGAGCAACCACATCAGAATACATAATTTTCGACAACGATGCGTTGCATTGTGACATTCGCGATGCCGCTTTTGTGGCTGCTAAACAGCGCGAGCGCCGGCGCTGAGGCCGACGCTCACAGTAAGGGATGTTGAGCGGCTGATTAACGGCGTACTTTGCGGGCGCTCCCGTCGTTGAGGCGTTCGATTAGTATCTGACCTTCTGTCGGGGCGGTGATGCGTTGCCCCTGAAGGTTGTAGATGTCAATTACTCCGGGTGTGGTGCTGTCTTCGGCAGTTTTCTCTATGCCGGCCATTTCCATTACCTGAAAAGCGGGGCTCACAAGCTGGCTCTGCGAGTTGCCTGCGGCATCGGTGAGGGTGATACGCAGGTCAAACCATCCTGCGGGGGCCTTTTCCTCTACCTTGGGAAGACACCCGATGAAGTGACGTCCGAAGCCCGGGATATTGACCCATTCGGGCTTCTCGGTCATGACAATCTCACGGTAGTTATCACTGTTGTAGGGCGCATATTCCACCTTTACCGTCGGGGCGTCGAGATTGAGGTCATGGCATCCGTTCATAGGGTTCATGTGGAGGTCAGTGGCTGCGATTTCTACAAATCCGGCAGCAGCGTCTGCTGCGGTCTCAAAAGTCTGGACCACCGTTTCCGAGGCGTCCAGGGTACGCAGTGCGCGGAGAACCGGGGGCTCATAGTCCTCTCGTGAAGTGTCATACTCAGTTTGACAGGTGTTTAGCCCGCGGAGCCCTTCTGGAGTCACGAAGTTGTCGTTGGTGATGTCAACTTCGATCTTACCCTCGCCGAGGGGTGTGTCCCACCAACTCATAAACAGGTCACTGAGATTGGAAAAGCCATCCATAACACTTTCTCCATTGAGTTTTACGTCAACGGTGGTGTGTAATGCGTCAACAGAGCGCCATTCGCCGAGGCGCCCTGCCGAGACGAATGTAAATTCGTAGTCACCTTTTGACCATGGCGACGGTAAATAATTAGTGATAGGCATTGAGGCTCCGTAAGCCATTTCGGGAGCGGTTTTAAAGGCAAAACGATTGTCAAAATCGTAGGACAGGTTCTCATTATAATCACGAAAACTTTCAATCATTATGTCCCCGGGGAGCGTACTAAATCTACTAATTTCTTTGTCAGAGCCTATCATTATTTTATTTCCCTCTATAAAATATGTCGTTCCATCTCCTTGCATATCTTCAGCGTCAGCTGTCGTACAAGCGAATTTAAATATATTATTGGTTGTTGAACAAATGTGCATCACATTGTTGTTAACACCAATTTCATTGGCAGATGACAATGAAATTCTGGCCGGTTGAAACAATCTTTTCCCAAATATATAAT
>DBGBEM010000310.1:0-3346 GCA_048477235.1 Muribaculaceae bacterium
GGCGCCGACAGTGCCCGCGAGCTGCTTTCAGCCGGCCCCGACGCCATCGTCGACTCAATTGCCGACATACCCGCTCTGATAGCCTGACAGAGTCCACACTTTCGAAAAACATACCCTCCTGAGGCATTTTGCCGTTTTTATCGCTCCTGAGCTGACGCAGGAGCTTTATTTTTAGTTATATTTGCCGTCACAAAAAATATTGACAGACAACACCGACAAATGAACATCTCACGTCTATCCGCTTCGGTTCTTTTAGCCGCTACCGCCGTCGCAGCCTTAGCAGTGCCTGCACGCCGGACACCTTTCACTGTAGAACAGCCTGACGGCTCAACCCTGACAGTACGGCTCTTCGGCGACGAACACCGCCATTTCTACACAACCGTCGACACCCTCCTGCTGGCCCAGACCCCGGGAGATCCGGCGTTCTACTACGCACGTCCCGACGCCAAAGGACTGCCCGTGTCGACCGGTCTCATGGCAGCCGACCCGGCACGCCGTACCGCATCCGACCGCGAGATGCTGGCCAAGCTGTCGACTCCGGCAATGCTTCGCGCTCTCGACGCAAGGGCCGACAACGGCCCGCGGCGCGCCCACACAGGGCTCTTCCCGGGGGCCTCGTTCCCGGTGATGGGCGACCAGAAAGCGATCGTCATTCTTGTCGAATACGACGACTACAAATTTGTCTTTCCCGACCCTCACAGCTATTTCAGCTCGATGCTCAACGAGAAGGACTTCTGCGATCCCACCTACGGAGGCACAGGGTCGGCCCGCGACTGGTTTATAGAAAACAGCGCAGGTAAATTCGTGCCTCAGTTCGACCTCTACGGCCCCGTAAAGCTCGCCCACTCGCGCAGCTATTACGGAGCAAACGACTTCTACGGCAACGATCAGGCCCCCGAAGAAATGGTTATCGAAGCCTGCCGTGCCCTCGACGACGAAATCGACTTCCGGGAATATGACCGCAACGGCGACGGCGTCGTCGACAACATATTTGTGTTCTATGCCGGCGGAGGCGAAGCGACAGGCGCGGGAGCCAATACTGTATGGCCCCACTCCTACTCCCTGTCGTCAGCCGGAAAATCACTGACGCTCGACGGCGTGAAAATCGACACCTACGGCTGCACCAACGAAGTTGTGGACAATCATCCCGACGGCGTCGGCACTTTCTGCCACGAATTCAGCCACGTCATAGGTCTTCCCGACCTCTACGCAACAAGCTATACATCGTCGTTCACCCCGGGCAGCTGGAGCGCCCTCGACTACGGCCCCTACAACAACATAGGGCGCACTCCCCCGCTATATTCCTCGTTCGAGCGCAATGCCCTCGGATGGATGACTCCGCGCCAGGTTCGCGGCGCAACCACCGTCAGCCTCCCGCCGATCAGCGAAAACGCCGCACTGATGGTTGCCACAGGCGACGAAAACGAATTCTTCCTCTTTGAAAACCGGCGCCGCGAAGGATGGGACGCCTATATCCCGGGCGAAGGAATGCTCGTATGGCATATCGACTATGAGCCCTCGGTCTGGGAGAGAAACACGGTCAACAATACCTCATCCCACCAGTATGTCGACATCGAGGAAGCCGACAACCGCCGCACCGAATCATCGCGCGACGGCGACTGCTTCCCCGGCACTTCGAACGTCACATCGTTTACCGACGACACGACACCCTCGATGCGCTCATGGAGCGGCATCCGTCCCGGCCTGCCGCTGACGAACATCGCCGAAGACTCCGACGGCAACATAACATTCGACGTTGCCGGCGGAGGCAAATCAGTCGACGCGGTCAAAGCCAACGATGCTACCGACATAACCGACAGATCGGCGCACCTGAGCTGGCAGGCTGCCGACGGCGCCACTGACTACCGCGTCAGCGTCTACACCACCAGCTCGGCGGGCGGTCTCGTGCCGGTCGACGCCTGTAACGAAGTCACAACAAAAGGCGCTACCGAACTTACGGTTAACGGACTCGAACCGCTGAGCGACTACAGCTACACAGTGACCGCCATCGGCGGAGTTATCGACAGCGAACCCTCGCAACCGATTGCCTTCTCGACCAAAGCGACTTCGATAACCATGCTCACCGCAGAGACCAACGAAGCCACTGACATAACGGCCGACAGCTTCACCGCCTCATGGCTTCCGCTCGACGGCGCGACCTCCTACCGGCTTAGCGTAGTCAAGAAAGAATACAGCGGAGGCAGCGAGACAACAGCCGACTTCACAGGCGGCCTGTCGAAACTTCCCGAGGGATGGAAATCAACCTCGACAGCGACCTATGCATCGCAGGGATATTTCGGCGCCGAATCGCCGTCGCTCAAGCTGACAGCCGACGAAAACACCCTGACAACCCCCGAAGCACCGACAAGCTCGCTCAGCTTCTGGTATCGCTGCGCCGCCGGAACCGAAGGAGCCGAATCATCTCTGGCAGTAAGACTTCTCGACGCCGCCGGACAATGGAGAACCTACGCCATTCTGTCGCTGGACTATCCCGACGACAACCGTCAGGGACATACCGCTGTCTTCGAAGCACTTCCCGACGACACCCGCAGCATCGCCATAGCCTTCCAGGGCAAACAAGGCGCCGCAGTGGCCATCGACGACGTTACCATAACAACAGGCGCCACTGTCTGCAACACCCCCGTCAAAGGTTTCGCCCCCTACGATGCCGGCGACGCCCTCAGCGCCAAAGTGACAGGACTCGAGCCTATGACACTCTACGCCTTCAGCATCAGCGCCACAAGTCCCGAAGGAATGTCTCTGCCATCGATAGCACGCGGTCTGCGCACACTCGACGACCCCAACAACGCCATTGAGACCGTCGGTGGCGCCTATGCTCCTGCGATCTCCACATACCCCGGCCACCTCTGCTACAGCGGCGACACCCCTGTCGACATCTACGCCATTGACGGGCGCCGCGTATGCCGGCTCTACGGCCCCGCCACCATCAGCCTGCTTCCCGGCATATATATAGCCTCAACCGGCATCTCATCGGCCAAAGTCATCGTGCCCTGACGCTATTGCCCAACAGTATTCACCTTTTTTAACAGCAAAAAGGCCCCGAGGCATTGTTATCAATAAGAAAATAACTACTTTTGCCTCCGCTTTAGCCGGAAAAGGCGAAAACAACAACTTAATCTGCTCAACAACAATGTATTGGACACTTGAATTAGCATCAAAGCTCGAAGACGCGCCCTGGCCCGCCACCAAAGACGAGCTTATAGACTACGCCATGAGAAGCGGCGCTCCCCTCGAAGTGATAGAAAACCTTCAGGAAATCGAAGACGAAGGTGACACCTACGAATCAATCGAAGACATCTGGCCCGACTACCCCTCCAAGGACGAT
>DBGBEM010000311.1:0-4656 GCA_048477235.1 Muribaculaceae bacterium
AGTTGGCTATCTCGGTGTCGTCGGCGCTTTTACGCGCGCAGCCCGACATAATGGTCATGGCGATAGCGCCGGTGGCTATAACATGAAAAAGTTTCATCTCGATCTGTTTTTCGGAGTTGTTATATAGTGCAAATTTACAGCAACGGACTATTGCGTGGTCAAAGGTTTATAGTTAAAGTATATTAATTATAGTTTTGAATTGTTTAATCGCTTATCGTCAGGGCTTAACAGAATGAACAAATCTTAATTTTGCTAAAATTGGGGGTAAAATAGGCCACTTTTTCAGCATAAAAGGCAGATTGAGCGTGGCCGATGTTTCCTTTATCATGAAATTTACTTACCTTTGCAGCGCAAAAACGAAAATTTAATATTATAACTATTATGTCAGAAGTTGCAGACAAAGTTAAGAAAATTATCGTCGAGAAACTCGGCGTCGATGAGAATGAAGTAACCCCCGCAGCTGAGTTCACCAAAGATCTCGGTGCTGACAGCCTCGATACCGTTGAGCTCATCATGGAATTCGAAAAAGAATTCGACATCACCATCCCCGAGGATCAGGCTGAGAAGATCTCGACCGTCGGCGACGCTATCGCATACATCGAAGCGCAGGCCTAAGATGGCTGCGGATGTCGAAGCCACTTTATCGGGGCCTCGGCAGCCGGAATCGAAACTCTAACGGAACTCTCCCTCGCTCCCGGCCAGGGAGGGTTTTCTGCATAACTCAAGAAGCCGGGAATTCTCACCTCTCTTTTCTCCGCAATTTAAAACAGACAACACAGAAATGGAACTTAAACGTGTAGTTATCACCGGTCTGGGCGCAATCACGCCGCTGGGCAACGACGTTGCCTCGACATGGGAGGCAGCAAAGGCCGGTCGTAGCGGTGCCGCTCCCATAACCCACTTCGACGCCTCTAAGTTTAAGACACAGTTCGCCTGCGAAGTTAAAAACTTTGATGCCAACGAGCACTTCGACCGCAAGAAAGCCCGTCAGCTTGACCTCTACGCTCAGTATGGCGTAGTCGCAGCCCGTCAGGCAGTTGCCGACGCCAAGCTCGACGGCGAGGATATCGATAAAAACCGTGTCGGCGTTATCGTGGCAGCAGGTATCGGCGGTCTTCACACCTTCGAACTTGAGGCCGGCTATTATGCCATGCACGAGGAATCGGGCCCGCGTTACAATCCGTTCTTCATCCCTAAGATGATCGCCGACATCGCCAGCGGTCATGTTTCGATGGAATATGGTTTCCACGGCCCCAACTACGGCGTTGTTTCGGCCTGCGCCTCATCTAACAATGCCATTATCGATGCCTTCAACCTTATCCGTCTCGGCAAAGCCGACGCTATTGTTGCCGGTGGTGCCGAAGCAGCCATCTATCCCGCTGGCGTTGGTGGCTTCAATGCCATGCACGCTCTTTCGACCCGTAACGACAGCCCTGAAACGGCTTCGCGTCCGTTCAGCGCATCGCGCGACGGTTTCGTGATGGGTGAAGGCTCGGCCATACTCGTTCTCGAGGAACTCGAACATGCCCTCAAGCGCGGCGCCCATATCTATGCCGAAGTCGCAGGAGGCGGTATGTCGGCCGATGCATATCATCTGACGGCAACTCATCCCGAAGGACTCGGAGCTAAGCTCGCCATGCAGAATGCTCTCGACGACGCCGGGCTTAAGACTACCGATATCGACTATATCAATGTCCACGGCACTTCTACGCCGGTAGGAGATGTCAGCGAGATCAAGGCTATCGTCGACCTGTTCGGCGATCATGCCAAGAAGCTCAACATTTCGTCGACGAAGTCGATGACCGGCCATCTTCTCGGAGCCACCGGTGCCCTCGAGGCAATGTTCTCGGTTCTCGCTGTCAAGGAAGACATCGTTCCCCCGACGATCAACCATGAGGAAGGCGACGAAGACGAGAATATCGACTATTCTCTCAATTTCACCTTCAACAAGGCTCAGGAGCGCACTGTCAACGTAGCTCTGAGCAATGCCTTCGGCTTTGGCGGCCATAATGCCACCGTCATTGTTAAGAAATTCGCAAAGTAATCATATCATTCCCATCCCAACCTTCAGGAGGCCCTGGCTTGTGAAAGCCGGGGCGGAGGCCCTGGCTTGTGAAAGCCGGGGCTTCTTTGTGGTTCGCCGTCTGAAATCGCTCTGGCGTCCCAATTCTCCCCAATCTCTTAAATCTCCCAAATCTCCCAATCTTCCCATTCGGTCGCCAATGAAATGGCTGGGCTTTGGCAGCTTACGCCGGGGCCGCGGCATGCCGCGACCCTACATTTGGGCTAAACGAGGCTTTTGACGTGTGTTAACGGGATTTAAAATGAATTAAAAATGGTTGCAGGGCGTTGCGCATTCCGAGAAAGGCTGTATCTTTGCATCAGTTTTTCATGGTATTAGATTTAAGGTAAGAAGATTATTCGTCGTGATGACGGATAATTTTTTTATGCCGTGATTTGTCGGGGTCAGCGCACCCACTGCAGCGGGTTCAGTTTTGTGCGTTCGTTTCTCAGTTCGAAATGCAGTAGGCCGCGGCCCGCGTCTGCGTCGTCCGGCGCTACTGAGCCGAGAGTCTGGCCTGTCGATACTTCCTGCCCGTTGCGCACGTTTATCGACGCGAGTCCGGCATAGATCGAGATGTATGACCCGTGGCGAAGCATTACGATTGTGCCGAAGCCGGGCTGGCGGAATATTGCTGAAACTTTTCCGGTGAATACCGCCCGCACGGGTGTGCCGGGCTTTACTGCGATGTCGATTCCGCTGTTGTCGGTAGTGACATTGGGCAGTTCGGGGTGTTTTTGCAGCCCGAAAGTTCTCACTATCGTGTAGCTTCCGCTGACGGGGAACAGCAGTCGTCCGCGGTTCGAGGCGAAGCTTCCCGACAGTTCACGGTCAGGGTCGGCGGTCTGCTGGAGCGGTGGAGATGACGGTTTCTCAGTTTTTTTCTTGCCGGAGCTGTCGGTTTTTTTCCGCGATGCGTCGGCTGATTGTTTCTTTTTGGCCTCTTTTTTCTTCCGGGCCTCTTCCTGATTCCTTATCTGCTGCGCTATGAGGGCGTCGATCTGAGAGTCGAGCCTGCGGCGACGCGCTTCGAGTTCCTGAAGGGTCTGCTGGAGTTCGCCTTTCTTTTGTCGCAGAGATGCGATGACCCGGTCTGTCTCGGCACGTTTTTCTTCGAGCTGCCGACCTGCCAGTGCGGCGCGCTCGAGGTGGTTGCGCCGTTCGGTGTTGAGCGAAGCAAGCCGGTTCCGGCGCTCTGTCAGCAGCAGACGCGCTTCTTTGACGCGGCGCGCCTTGGCTTCCTGAGCCTCTTTAACCTGTTTGAGATAGCGGGCCCTGCGGTATATCTCGCGGAGATTCGATGCCGAAAGCAGAAAAGTCCAGCGCGAGCGCGGGTTCATCTGTCCCTGCATTTTCCGCAGCGACGAGGCGTATGATGCTTTCAGACGTTTAAGCGAAGCCTCTGCCATCGCAATGGAATCTTCCACAGCTGCCATTGCCCGCCCTACGGAGTCAGCCGAGATATTGGCGGCCGAGATAATCCGCTGCTGGCGGGCGATGTCACTGCGCAGCCCTTCGAGAGCGCGCAGATTGCGCTCTGTCTCGCGGGTGTTGGCATTTATCTGCTGGCGTGTCTGACGGAGTTGCTTCTTCGACGCCTGACGCTCTTTTTTGAGCTTGTCGAGCGACTGGGGCGAAGCCGATGCGCCTGGCTGCCACGTGAGAAACGAGGCTGCGAGAATCAATGCCGTTATTATCCGCATTCTCCCTGCCATCGGTTTCAGAGCGAGGACAGAATTTTAACGATCTGCGAGGCTTCGATGCGCGAATAGCCGCGTGGCAGGCGCCATTCAACGCCGGCGTTGCTGTTCCAGCGTGCCTTGTCGGTATTCCAGCTCAGAGAGGCTTCGACGTTTCGGCTTCCGGCCTTGATGTCGAGGGAAAGATCCGAGGCAACGGTGCCGGCTGACATCTTGCGCATATCAGTGTAGAGCAGCGTGCCAATGGTCGAGCCGGCCTCGACGAAGAAGGCCTGGAGAAGCGGATTCTTAGTCGAGTCTATTATCATTGAGAACTGCCCGTCGTCGCCTCCGACGACATTCGAGCGCATCATCCACGCGTCGGGAAGATCGGAATCGCTTATGCGCGAATAGGAGAAATAACTGACGTCGCCCGGCATCAGAGATCCCTTGCCCGGAACAAACGGGCGTCCGAGCAACATGTCCTGAAGGTTGCCTACCGTAGCCGGAAAGCCCTTTAGCAGCTTTTTGAGACTTTCTGAAATATAGCGCTTGCCGATTTTCTCGTAAGCGAAAATCGAGTCGGCTGTTATCATCAGAGCCGCACCCTCGAAGCCGAACTTGCGTATCGACATATAAATCCAGCGGTCGCGTTTCATTGTGACATTAGCCGTGCATGAGAATCTCGAGGGGGCCTTGAGATCGATGCTCAAGGGCATTTTTACGTCGGTCCATGCGCCGTAGCGGGCCGACAGCGCCGATACAGCGCTGCGGAACTGTTCTGGATTCTGGTCGCCGGAGATTGAGAGGGTGGGCGATTCAGCGGTGCCGGAAGTTGCGGATGTTTCCTTGGGGGTCTTGCATGACGATAGGGCTGCCGCGGCCACCACGGCGGCTATGATGATGAATCTATGC
>DBGBEM010000312.1:0-10933 GCA_048477235.1 Muribaculaceae bacterium
GGTCGCGAGTTCGAGCCTCGTCTACCGCTCTCAATCCGGGCCCCTCGCCCGGATTTTTTAATTATAAACAGAGTTTCCGATCGGATTCTGCGCCCCTATCTCATACAGGTTAAGAGCGCGATGCCCACGATTGGCGACAAAACCTCAGTCCGCCCGCCTCATTTTTTTCGAAAGCCACGTCATTATATTTTGCTAAATAAAAATTTAGCATTATCTTTGCCATGTAAATCAACAGAGCAAATAATGAAATATACCGAACTACATAAATTGCTCCGAAAAGCCGGTTGTCAGGACACTGGCCGACAACGAGGCGGCCACCCATTATGGTATTCCCCGCTAACCGGCAACTATTTTAAGACAAGTAATCACGGTTCGGAAGAAGTCAAGCCCGGCACTCTGAAATCAATACTCAGGGATGCCGGAATCAAGTAAGGGAAGAGACATAAGCCCACTCCCTATTCAACCAAAAGAACTATCATTTGTTAAATAAATATATAGCATCAGGTATGAAAACAGTCAGAGTATTTATTGAACGAGGCAAAGATGGCACTTATGGGGCATATATGCCCGATGACAATCATCTTGGCTGGGGAGTTCATGGCGACGGCCCTACCGCAAGTGATGCAATTCAAGAATTCAAAGCCGAGTATGACGACATGAAAGCTTTCTTCAAGGAGGAAGGCAAACCATTCGAAGAGGCGGAATTTGTCTTCTCATACGATCTTCCCTCCTTCCTTGTCTACTATGCCGACTTGATCTCCTACCGGGGGCTTGCAAAACTCACAGGAATCTCAGCGGCTCAACTCTCGCAGTATATATCGGGCTATCGCACTCCCTCTGCTAAGACTACACAAAAAATTCAGGCCGCGCTCCACTCGTTCGGACAGGAATTAAGCCAGTTGCAGCTTGTTTGATTCGCCCTCGTTGACATTGTTTGCCCTGCAATGTAACTTTGCCTTCCCCGACGGGGTCCTCAAATGCCATATTATGAGAGATATCGAATAATCACACATAATAACGATTATGGGAACGCTAATTATAATACTGATAGTTTTTGCCGTCGAAATGATAATCCTTTCTTTCGTGCCAAAAAAGTATCTGCCGCCTCCAAAACCACGGCGGCGCAAACGTCGTTACAACGATGAATATTGGACGGGGCTACCATGGATGGGGGGTGTAAAGAAAAAGAGGAAAAACTTTTGGGAAGACTGAAACTTAACGCTTTGGTCTAAGGGTTATGGCGAAGGTCGTGAGCCCGGTGTCGGGCGACGTCGAAAGGCTATAACGGAAGCCGTGGGCACGGAGAATGTCTGCTACAAGCATCAGGCCGAGTCCGCGGTCGGGACGTTTGGTAGAGAAAAAAGGTGTGAACAGTTTTGCGCTGACTTCGTCGGCTATGCCGGGGCCGTTATCGGTTACGGTCAGTGTCAGCGGGTCAGACCTTAGGGCAATTTCAATGGCGCCGTCGGGGCGTTCCGCGATGCTTTCGACAGCGTTCTTGACAATATTGACAACTACGCGCTCCATCAGCACGGGGTCGAAACAGGCAGTAGCGTCGGCCGGAGCGCTGTCGATTTCCAGAGAGACGTTCGCCGGTGTCATGGCCGTCAGAGCCGGGCCCAGACCCGTCAGCCATCGGTTCACATCGACAGTCTCGCAATCGGGAGGCGGCAGCTTGACAATCTCGGCATAACCGCGGACGAAACTGACGAGGTTGACACAGCTCGTCGTGCAACTGTCTATAGCCCGGGCTGCAAGCGAGTCGTCGCTATGCATGGCGCCGAGGCTCTCAAGAATCGAGATTACGCTGCCGAGACTGTTGTTGACCTCATGGCCTATAGTGCGCACAATTATATTGAACATCTGCTTTTCAGCAGCCGTGATCTCTTCGGTAATACGTTCAACAATGACAAACCTCCGGCGGAAGCCCGAGTCCATAAACCACAGTTTGGAAATGCGCATTATCGACGCTCCCGGCAACCGCATCACCTGTGAATCTCCATCAGCCACCGATTCAACGGCATTGGTCAGCTCAGGCGACGACATCCTCTCCCACGCGCTGTTTGTCCTGACAACCGCACCATTGAAATCGCATACTGCTATTCCCAACGGGGAGGCCTCCACTACAAGACTCAGAAACCTGTTCTGTTCGAGATTTTTCAGTCGTTCGGCTTTCATAGAAGCCATCAGTGTGTTATAAAGCTCCACGATATTGTCGGCATCGGGCTGCCCTGTCAGACGAAGGCGACTGCTGAAATCCTGTTCGCGCAGCAGATTCAAGCCATTGCGGACAGCTTTCATAGGAATCGCCACCGAACGGTAAAGCAACAGCACGAGAACAACCATCAGCCCGCACAACCCGGCAGTCCATACCTTACCGGCATCGCAGAAAGCCACGACTACGGTTGTCGCCGCCACTGCGACCAGAAGCATCATATAACAGATTCGGAACCTCATAACTTGAATTTTTCGATACGGCGGTAAAGCGACTGGCGCGTTATGCCGAGCTGCTTGGAGGCTTCCGACAGGTTGCCGCCGCATCGCCGCAGAGTCTCCCTGATAGTGTCCGCCTCGATTTCTTCGAGAGTCTTGTCGTTGCCAGCCCGGGCCTTCTGCTCAGAGCTTCTGGCAAGTGCCTTTTTAATTTTGGCAATGACATCGGCGTTGCTCCATGGCTTGGTCACAAAATCGGCCGCTCCGTAGTTCATCGTTTCTACAGCTAGAGGTATCGTTCCCCATGCCGTAATCATTATAACCGGCACGTCGGGCTGCAGAATGCGTATCTTGCGGAGCACCTCGACCCCCTGACGCCCTGTTGTCGACAACGTCAGGTTCATGTCGAGAATAACCAGTTCGACCCGCCCGGAGCGCACCGCATCCAGAGCGGCGGCCTCACTGCCTACAGCCAATGGCTCAAACCCGGCGCGCTCAAGCGCCAGCGACAGGGCCATGCGCACAGCATTATCATCATCTACTATCAGAATCATAGTGCAAACTTAATTGTATTTCCGCTCAATCGCATCACATTCTGCATATTTTTTCGATATCGGCATTGATGTCACAGAGATTCCCGTAGTCATAAAGCGTCAGCGAACGAATTCTGTACCAGTAGCTCCAGAATTTATACAGCTCGTTGATATAGTTGCGTTTGCTTTCATCTTTCTTCGACTGGGAGTCATTGAGATCGAGGGTTGAGATCTTGCCGATCAGAAAAGTCTCGAAATTGGTGTTATATCGCTGCCGGGCAATCTCGTCGGCGCGCGAGGCTATCGACAGTTGCTGCTGCTGGTTGCCGAACCGCTCCACGAGTATAAACAGCTGCTGGTTGAAGTCGAGCGATTCCTGACGCAGCCGGCTTTCGGTGACACGGCGGTTGCTCTCGGCCACTTTCACCTTTCCGCGCCGCTTGCCCCAGTCGACAAGCGGAATCGAAAATCCGACCTCTATCATCTGATTTCCGCGCTGGCGCGTATAAGCGTCGGAAATATTGCGGGCTGTCCCCGTGAAGCCGACCTGGGCATAGAGTTTTATCTCGCGCATATCTCCTTTGGCTTTGGCAACCTCGTAGTCGGCCTCAAGCTGGCGGCGCGCTATATTCTTCGCAAACTTATTGTTGGCAAGAGCTCTGTCGAGAGCATCGCTGTAGGATATGCTGACGGCCGGAATGCTGTCGGGGACAACAGGTTCGATCTCGACATCTTCTCCGAGGTCAAGGAACGACCTCAGAGTGAACATATCGCTTTTGAGGGTGCTGCTGCAGTCGGTCACCTCCGACTGGGCCTCGAGCAGATTCAGTTCCATCTGCCGCAGATCGTTCTCGCTGATCTGCCCCATCCGGCGTTTTTCCACAGCGACAGCATAGAGCTTCCGGGCATTCTCGAGGTTCTGCCCGGCTATCGCAAGATTTTCGCGGCTCATGACGAGCGTGAAGAAATAGTTTACCGTGGTCAGGGCCACATCTTCAGTAGCGCTCAGAAATGCCGCCTTAGCCTCGGAAAACCTCACAGGCTCGATTCGGTTGTCCCACTTGAAGGTGTTGACCCCGAAAACCGGCTGCTCGAGAGTCAGCGCTACCGGCACCGTCAGGAAACGGTTTGAGCCGCCGTCGTCGAACTGCCGCATAAAATCGAGCGAGCTGCTGAGGCTGATCTTACCGCCCGTGAACGGAATATTCTGGTTTACCGACAGTCCGGCCTGCGCGCTGAGGTTGTGATTGCGCACATAGCTGTATTCTCCCTCACCGTTCATGTAGGACGTATAGTGGTCGTTATACGAAGGGAGCGTTCCCGATATCGAAATCTCGGGGAGGCGTTCGGCCCGGTAGCTGCGCCACTGCCAGTAGGCGGTTCGGAGCTCGTCGAGAGCGACGGCTGCGTCGACACTCTGCACACGCGCCATGGCGATGGCGTCGTCGAGTGTCAGCGTCTGCACGCGTGCTGCTCCGCTCACGGGGAACAGCAACGCGGGCAACGCAATATATAGTATGAAAAGCTTGTTCATCGACATTTACATATCTTTAAGTGCCTCGGCCGGATCGACTCGGGTGGCGCGCCGCGCGGGAGCATATATGCCGGCGACAATCAGCAGGGCCAGCGACAATATTGCCAGAATCTCGCCGATAATCAGTTGACTGTCGGGCAGCGCTATAGGCATTTCAATAGCCTCGAGCAGCGACGATTTCATCATCCATAATGAAACAGGCAGAGTGATAAGCACCGCCACAGCGAGCAAAATCAGTCCTTCAGCGAAAAAGCGCGCATAAATATCGGAATTGCGGGCGCCGTGAACCTTGCGGACGGCGATTTCCGAAACCCGCTGCTGCGTCCTGAACCAGAATGTTCCGAGAAAGCCAAGGAAAATAACCGACATAATGAAAAGCGCGCAAATAACGATATTCCGGATAGCCTGAGTTGTAGTTATCTGTATCGAATCGCGAATATCTTCGAGCGATTTCAGATCGGTCAGATAAACATTTCCCGACTGCATACCGCCGTTGCCGAGCGATTCGATAAACTTGCGCCCCATTCCGGGTTTCACGCGAAAAACCAGCATCGAGACACTTTCAGGCCTGAGCGGGAAGTAGCCGCTTCCGGCGAAGGTCGGTTCATAATCGGTGCGGCGCAGGTCGGCGGCGACCGCCCCGACGCGGTAGTATTTCAGCGTGTCGCTCGACAGCACTACATTCCTGCCCATGAATTCTCCGGCCGTGGGAGCCTCTTCACCCCAGGGGTATTCAGTCTCGGATATTATTATCTCCCCTTTTTTCAGTATTTCGGCCAGCCTCTCAGGCGTCTCGCCGCCGTCGCCGCCAAGGCGGAAAAGCAGCATCAGTTCGGGCGACATATAGCGCTTGTTCACATAATAGCGGCGTTCCTTGCCATCTTTCCGGGTATACATCAGATTGTCGCCCATGAAATTGTAGTTATATGGCAATGACGTATAATTGGCCTCAGCCACTATTTCGACGTAAGGGTTCGAACGCAGCCCTGAAAGCATGACATCGAGGTCGGAGCGGACCGACCGGACGCTGTCGTAAGGCACATACCCCTCGCAATTCTCATCGAGTACTCTTATGTCAGTGACATAGATGTCGCCGAGATCGACAGGAAGGGAATTTTTGTGGATATAATATAGAGAGCTGAGCAAGGTAAATATCCATTGCATGACAATCAGCACAATTACCAGCTCCACAACGAGCCAGATATTGCTGCGCCACTCGTTAAGCATCTGCTTGAATAATTTCCGTTTCATGGCTGTATGTTACTTAGCGTTGATAGCCTCCACCGGATTGAGACGCGACGCCTGCCACGCCGGAACGGAAGCACTTATAAGATTGAGAATAAAGCATACGCCGACAGCTATCGCGATCGTTCCCCAGTTTATAACCGAGTCGAGGGCCGGAGTAAGTCCGCTGCCGTAGGTGTCGATATTTTCGTAGAGGCCGCTGTAGGTCATGGCGAATACGATGCCAGCTGTAACCCCGACGAACCCTCCGGCCAGCGTTACCAGAAAATTCTCCCACAGAATGTCGGTGACGACGCGACGCCGGGTGCATCCGAAAGCACGGCGCACTCCGATTTCGCTTATGCGTTTATGCATACGGCTGTGAAGCAGACTGCTCAGATTCAGAGCCGGCACAACCAGCAGAATCGCATAGAGAATATAATACATCGTCTGCGACGAATCGTCGGGAGTCATATTACTGCCTGCAAGTCCCGAGGCTATAGTGGCCTGATCGTAAGGCGAGCCGTGATTAACAGACTTGAACCCCTGCGGCTTCAGCTCGGTGTCGAGTACGGCATAGCGCGCCTTGACCTGCTCGCGTATGCTGCTGAAACTTACCCCGTCCTTAACCGCAAGGGCCGCCGCCGTATTTCCGAAGTAAACGTCATCGTTCGACGCCGAGGCGGCGGCCCCGGTGGCTATGAACACATCGCCGCAGGCCGTTGTCGCCAGAAACGAATTGTCTTTGACTACGCCCGAAACAGTGTACTTCCGGTGATTGAGCAGCAGAGGCTTTCCGGCGCAGTCGGTCGTGCCGAAAGCGCGTCGCGCCGTGCGCTCGCTGATGACGATCAGCGGCAGTCCGGCATTGACTTCGTCGGCCGTGAAATAACGGCCGGAAACCAAAGGATGGTCGAACACCTTGAAAAATCCGGCATCCACGCCGCGGCAATATGCCTGAAAGTTTTTCTCGACCTGTCCCCCGACGGTTTTAGTGGTGAGATCGGGTTGCATGAACGCTTCGCTCTCGACTCCGTCAAGACCTCCGTAGATCTGACGCGCCAGCGCATAGCTCATTCCCCCCGATGTCTCTCCCCCCGAACCGTCGATGCTCTTATAGTGGAAAAATTCCCCCACAAGAAGGCGGTCTCGACAGCTTTCCGGCGCAAAAGGGATAGTCTGGAGGCGCTGCAATATCGCCACAACCATGAACAGGAACACCGACATGACTGTAGCTATGAACGAGACGCCGCTTATCAGAGGCTGGCGCCTCATGTCGTTTATTATCTGACGTATTTTCTGCTTCATGACTTATCCGATTATTCTGCCGTCGAAGAACCTGACGATACGGTCTGTCTCCTGGGCCTGCATTTCGTTGTGGGTCACCATGATTATCGTCGTGCCGTCCTCCTTGTTCAGAAGATGGAGAAGTCTCATGACTTCGGCTCCCATCTTGCTGTCGAGATTGCCGGTAGGCTCGTCGGCCAATATTATCTGCGGACGCCCGACGATGGCGCGGGCAATCGCGACACGCTGACACTGTCCTCCCGACAGCTGTGCTGGAGTATGGTGGAGGCGGTGGGTCATCTCAAGGCGCTCTGCGACCTGCTCAACGCGCCGGCGCCGTTCCGAGGCCCCTACCCCTTTGCGATAGGTCAGCGGCAACTCGATATTGGCGGCCACGTCGAGGGTCGGTATCAGATGAAAACTCTGGAACACAAAGCCGAGATTGGCATTGCGGAAATGCGACAGGCCGGTATCGGTCAGTGTGCCGCACTCCTGACCGAGAATAGACACTGTGCCTTTGGTCGGCTTATCGAGCAGCCCGATAATATTCAGCAGCGTCGACTTGCCGCAGCCGCTCGGGCCCATGATACTGACAAACTCACCGGCTTCAACCTCGAGGTTGACATTCTCCAGCGCGGTAGTCTCGATTTCTTTGGTGCGGTAGACTTTTTCTATACCGCGTAATGTGATTATTGCCATTTTATTTTCAGTTTGTCTTTGGTTTTATAATGTTCCATATCGCTCACGACCAGTCGGTCGCCCGGTTTTAGTCCTTCGGTTATCTCAACATAATCGCTGTTGCAGTCTCCGGCATGGACAGTGCGCCTTCTGAGACGGTCGTCACCATCGAAAACGAACACTTTATACTCGCCCGCACCGTGATAGAACGAACCGTTGGGCACACGAACCACACTGCTCTTATATCCGAAACTCACCCGCAGCTCGGCTCTTGATCCTGACCGAAGGTTGCGGTCGCGCGGATTGTCGAGCCTGACAACGAACGACACGACCCCCTGACGTGCCTGCGGGGTTATATTGGCCACAGTGCCGTCGAGACGCGCACCATTGATGCGCACGCTGACACGGTCGCCTACCCCTATGCGGTCGCTGCTCCCCTCGGGGATTTCACCGAGAATTTTGAAACTCGAAAGATCCGATACTACGGCGACCTTCTCGCCGGCCGCTACCCGCTTGCCCGGATCGGTCACTATAAACGTCAGCACGCCGTCGAGCGGAGCCGGAATACCGCCCTGCCGCAAAGTCTTCGACATCAATGCTATGTCGCGGTCAGAAGAGCTGACGCCGAGCCGCCTGCCCTGCTCCGAGGCCGCCGCGCGCTGACGCTCGTTGCGCAGTCGAGTGCGCAGCTGCTCAAGCTCGAGCACACCGGCTTTATACGACGTTTCGGCCTGGCGGACACGGTCGCCAGTGCCGCTGCCGATGCTGTCGAGACGCCGTTCGTTTTCAACCTCGATACGCAGACGGTTCACATTCATCTCGCTCACCTTAATCTGCATCTCGAGATCGCTGATAGCCGTCATGTTGGTCAGCTGAAGCTGCCGCAGTTCCTGCTGCTGCATGGTGTGGGCGTCCTGAAGCTTGCCGAGCTCGGTGAGTTCCTGCTCAAGGTCGAGCTGCAGCAGCGCCATGCCGGCCTTTACCGTATCGCCTGACTCGGCATAAACCTTCAGCACTCGGGAATCAACCGGCGACGTAATTATCTCTTCATAGGCCGGCACAACGCGGCCTGTCGCTGCCACTGTAACCTCGAGCGGGCCGCTGTCGGCGGTTCCTACTGTAATATCGCGGCCGTCAACCGTCGGCGCTATGCCCGCCATTATCCCGGCGACCGCAACCGTCGCCACAATCGCAACACCGCCCCAGAGCAGCAGACGCCGCCGGCGGAATCGCCTGATCTCATTTTTATCTATAGCCTTGTCCATATTTTTGTAATCTTTCCGACACAAATCTACGACATCAGCAACCCGAATTCCAACTCCACTTGTATATCAGCGACTTACAACCAAAATCCCTGTCCATTTCCGTACAACCGCCCCCCCAAACGGATATGAATACGAACATCCGCGCAAATTTTAATGTTACAAAAATGACTAATATTAAATTTTTCGCCGGTAATATTTGCAGCAATAAGTAAAATACCGTAACTTTGTATATCTACAACTGAAGCTATGATACGTTCAATACCAAACCCTCCGATGGATCAAGAGGATGTCGCTCGTTTCCGTAGGAATCTGGAGAAACATCTCCGGAGGGATTTCAGCGTGGATGAACGACATCGCATTGAAGAGCTTAAGGCTCGGACAGAGGCAATAACCAAACGCATAACAGCAAATTGCGGTGGGAAAAACCCTATTCTCGGATATTGACATTAAAATAAGACTTATGACTGACGCAGACCATGAAAAAATGTCTGCGTTTTCATGTGGAGTCAAGAAACTTGATGACTTCTTCAGATATGAAGTCAGGGAGTGTGTGGAGCGCAAATAACTATCGGCATATTGCGCCTATACAGAATCAGACGGTATAGTGGCTGCGTTCACGTTGATGAATGATGCCATTATGATTCCTTCAGAAAATGAAAAAGAGGATTTCTTTGACGACTTGCGATTGGAGGAAGATTCTGCTGCTGTAGATTTTTTCAAAAGACAATCATCATACCCGGCGATAAATATCGGTCATTTAGGAACATCAGTTGAATTCCAAGGCAAAGGTATCGGAATGACGATTATCGAGTTCGTCGCGGGAACATTCTCTCAATACAAACAGGCCGGTTGCCAGTTCATTACTGTGGACGCTCTAAATAACGAAAGAACCATAAGATTTTATCTGAACAATCTATTCATTTTCCAGACAAACAGAGATTTTTGTTCACAGACGCGTCGTATGTATAGGATTTTACAATGAAGAAGATTTAACGCCCGTATGCGGCAAGCGACTTCTCGACCTTTTCGAGACGCGTCTCGGCCGAGCACATAAGCCAGCGCAAAGCTTCGTCCATCTCCTGAAGCTTGCCCTCAGCTTGAGCCTGCGCAGTTATCTCTTTCAGGTAGTCGCTCGCTCCGGGATCATTGGAGACCTCCATCTGTTTCCATTTTTCTATTCGGTCTCTCATTTCGATTTTAGCAATGCTGGATCATGAATCTTTAGCTGTATCATTTTTATCGCTCATACGCTTTTGTTTGCTTTCAAGGCGTTTTATACTTTCTGAAGTCGGCAAATCTTCCGGCATTGTGCCACCGAGTTCTTTAATTGTTTGCCTGACCTTCTGCCCTACTTCAAAATGCGCACGGTTGGCATTAGTCTTCCCTTTAATCTTATCCCTGCGCAATTTGTCCTCAGTCTGGGTCGCTCTGAAAAGATTGGCCGCAAGCTCTGTACTCCCCATATGATCAAGTATTCGTTGATTTACTTTAAGTCCTTTCTTTTTATGAATATCATCCTGATCAAGGCCTCCATACAGACCTTTATAACCAGCATTTTGGAATACGCCGTAGTCTTTGTTTGTAGTGACGCCGGCCTCTTTGGCAGCACTTGCAAGTCGTGAATTGTGTTTCTTCATTTCGCCTCGAAGAATAAGCCTCTTTTCCTCTTCCTCTGTAAATGGAGCATCAAGCAATTTCTCGGCTCTGCGAGTTTGAATCGCGAAGTACGTTTGTGCCTGAGCCACAATTGTTTTAGATGAATCGGCGTTCTGCACGGTCAGATAACATGCAAAACGAGTCATTTTAACAGTATCTACCTGTCTTTCAGCGTTTGAACCTATGGGAACCATTTCGTTGTAAACAACAAAATGGTCTGATGGTTTTAACCCGCTGTTTGAGACTGCCGTCCAGGCCTTTCTCATAACCTCGAGAAAATATTTGTAATTCGAATAGGTCAGAACTCGCGCGAGCTCTCGCGA
>DBGBEM010000313.1:0-2074 GCA_048477235.1 Muribaculaceae bacterium
GCCTTACGACGACGAAGGCAATGAACTCGACATCAACTATATCGAGGTGAAAGTTCCCGCCGGCACCTATGATATTATGACATGGTTCTACGGGCTGAAATACTACGAACAATTCCAGGACTACGCCGCTAGCTTCGGTGCTTACGTCATTAAGCAGAATGTCACTGTCAGCGGCGATATGGAAATTAAGTTCGACCCCGCAACCGCAACAAACGCCTATACTTTCGAACCCAAGACCCCCGAAGGGGAACTGTTCTGCCCGTCGGAATACTATGTCACCGAAGACTGGCAGTTCACTCTCAAGAAACAGGGCAACATAACAGGGGGACTTTCCTTTGACTTCGTTATGGTCTATAAAGATCAGGCTATCTTGTCGCACCACAACAAATATTCCTGTATAACATATACCGACGACAGCCCCGCAGGAGCCTACAATCCGTTCCGCGATTGCGTTTACAAAGTCTCTGACGTCAGCGACGACTATACTTTCGTCGGTCTGACAAAGACTTTCTCAGAAGGGGAAAACGGGCGCCTTCTCTACGCGCTCGGCGCTCTGAAACCCAACGGCAACAAGGCATTCACTAACGACCCGTCAACCTATCGCAACACCGACATTAAATTCAAATACAGCCCGCTCGGAGCAAAGACAAAGGAGATCGCCGATAAGATTCGCGAAGAAGAGCCCTCCAGCGGGGAAACTTTCACTATCTACCCGAGAATCGCCATAAACGGCGAACTCAGATTCTCCAGTCATGTATGGAGCGGTTCCAGCGAGAGCTATCTGCACATCTCGGCAAGCAACGACGCTTTAAGCTCGAAAATCGCTGACATCGCCCATGGAACAACCATCTATGAGTACTGGGAAACGGGAGAGAACGAAGTCGCTTATTCTGAGAATGAAGTAACGTATCTGAATATTTTCGACGGCGACAACCCTTCGCTGGCTGTTTTCGGTCTTGGTAGTCTCAGCTCCCCGACGAGTATTCTTCCCGGGAATACTGTCTATAATGCCACCATGGGCAACCTTGACGACATTTTCTACGGCACGTCGCCCGCCGCAGTAAGCTACTATATCAACACCAAATGGGGCGACGATATGATGTATAGCATCCGCCTCAACTTCTGCGGACGCCTCGGCGAATTGCGCGAAACCGACGCTGCCGTCACTTCCTACAAATTCTATCAGGACGGCGCTCTGGTCGAGACCGTCACCAACAGCAACAGTCTCTGGAAGTGGATGAACGAGAATGGCGCCAATCTCGGAAAGACGCGCCTGACATGGGAGAATCCCAATATGGAGGTCGAGGGCGTCAAAGCCGGCAACAGCGGCGAGCTCTGCTTCGACGCAAAGAGCGACAAGCCCTGGCCCGCTTCGCTGACGATGCTCCAGTTCCGCGACGAGAACAACCGCATTTCGTCGGTATTCCCCTCGGGCGAGAAAGCCACCATCGGTCTGTCGGCCGCCGGACTCGAATGCTATCCCACCAAATACAATCTTGCTTTCACGCCGACGAAACCGGCTCTCGTGAAGGTCGAGATCGCCCCGACCGGCACCGACAACTTCACCGAGCTGCCCCTCACGGAGCATCCCGACGCTTTCTACACGCCCGGCTTCGGCTCATACTACACTTCATCCCTCGCAACAGCAACAGCCGGAGGATGGTATGACGTGCGCATCCGCGTCGAGGAATCGGCCGACAACTATCAGCTCCAGACGATCACACGCGCCTTCAAGATCGGCGAGCGCGCCGGAATCGACGCCCCTGCCGCCGACGAAGTCAGCGAAGCCCCCGTCGTCTACTATAACCTCATGGGCGCTCGCGTAGCCAACCCCTCAAAAGGCCAGGTTCTCATCCGCGTCCAGGGCACAAATGCCACCAAGGTCATCTTCTGACCTCTTCTTATAGTTCACACACAAAGTAAATATGCATTTCGACATGTAGGGATGCTCCATGGAGCATCCGGCCAATTTAGTTGTCAGCAGTCGCTATGACGGCTGCACCATGGTGCAGCCCTACATAAAATGCACAAATACTTACTGTTTTATCTATAAACGCAAATTTACAAATAAAAA
>DBGBEM010000314.1:0-6370 GCA_048477235.1 Muribaculaceae bacterium
TTCTAAGACAAACGCGGTCGTTGACTCAGAAACAATTCTGCCGGCCGGATCAGTGTCGGCCTCCCGCGCGGTTATATTCCGAAGGTGTCATCCCGGTGTGCCGCTTGAATAGCGTGACGAAGCTCGAGCGTGACTTGTAGCCGACGCTCCGGCCGATGCCCTCGATGGTATATTGGGTGTAGTCGGGCGAGTTCAGGCGCCGGCAGGCTTCGCGTATCCGGTATTTAGCCAGCAGTGCGGCAAATGTGGTCCGCAGTGTTTCGTTGATTACGAGTGATATATAGTTGCGCTTATAGCCCGATTTCGCGGCCAGTTCGTTGAGCGAGAAGTCTTCGGAATAGATGTCGGGATCGTGGTCGAGTATTCTGATAATACACTCTGAAATCTCGGTTTTTTCGTTGTCGCTGAGGTTATAGCGGCTGTATTTTGCGGGTTCGTCGTCGTTGTCGGCCTTCTCTGAAGGTTCGGTGGGGGCGACACCGCTTTCGTGAAGAATCTGTTTAGGCGGTGTGTCGGCTTCAAGCAGTTCGAGGCTCTGCTGATAGAGGGCGCGGTTCTTCTGGTTGACTTTCCGGTAGTTGAGGATTATAATAAGTGCCAGAACAACAATCATCGCCAGAATGGCCGAAAGCATTATTATCACGGTCTTCTGGTTCTGTCGCCGGAGTTCGAGGATGCTGAGGTCTTTTGTCAGGTTTTTAATCTGATTCAGAGATTTGACGCGGTCGACGTCCATCATTCCGCTTGAGATGAGAAACGAGTCTTTGTGCTGGAGATAGTCGACATAATATGACCCGGCCATATCGTCGCGTCCGTTTTCGCGATAGAAGTTGCTGAGATCGAAAAGGGCATACATCATGACGTCCGACATTCCCTCTTTCTGGGCTATGCCGACCAATTTCTCCGCTGTAGAGATGGCGTTTTCGTAGTCTCGGGTCAGGGCGTAGGCATAGGAGAGATCCGACAGAGCCGCCAGCAGTTCGTTGTCTTTTGCGCCTTTGAAGTCTGAAGACATCTCGACGCAGCGCCTGAAATGTCCGATTCCCGACTCGGAGCGTCCGGCGGCGAGATCCCTGACACCGAGGCAAAGCTCGCGCGTGAAGGCGCTCAGCGGGGCTGACGCCGGTATGCCTTTGGAATCAAGGTATCTGTCGGCCACTTCCGAGATATTCTCGAGCCGGCCATGGGCAAGCGAAAGGTTTATGAAGTTGCATACGAGCGAATTGAGGCTCTGCCAGTCTTTTTCCTGGATTGACGCCTCGATTCCTTCGAGGAAGATATTGCGGGTTCGCTCTGTCGGGAGCCTGGGATTGCGTATATGGTCATAATTGGCCATTATGCCGGCGTATAGCACGTAGAGCTGTGGAAGCGGAGCTGTCAGCGAATGTTCGCGCGCCATCTCCATTCCGTCCTCGCAGCTTTGTATCGCTTTCGGATAGTCGAAGAAAACGAATGTATAGATTGCGGCCAGACGTGCATACGATCTTATAATGGCGATGCGGTCGGTTTCTGACAGGCGCGATTCGCCGAGCGAGACGGCCAGTGAATAGCATTCGGCGGCTTTGACATCATTGCTGTCGCGCTCCCAGCTCTGGCCCTCGTCATATAGTTCCGAAGTGCTCTGCCCTCTCAGCGAGGCCAGTTGCTCTGTCGAGGCGCGTGCGCGCGGCGCAGAGATCGTGGCGACTGAAATCGCCGTCAGCAGAAGATAGAGAAAATGTCGGCCGAGACGTCGGACGGCGGTTGCCGGGAGAGAATTATGCATTGTTGCGGTGTGATTCTACGGCCAAAGATAGTGATTAATCTGTAATCTCCAAAAAGAGAAATTCTGTATCTGTAATGCGCGAAATAGTCGTTTGTGGTCGTTATAAATGTCCAATCGTGTACGAACGGTCATAGTTAACACTCTGACGAACAACAATGCGCCTCCGAAACTTGACGTGGCGGCCCGATAATTTGTAAATTGCGGTCGTAGAAATCAACATTATTCACAATCTCACATTTTTTGAATGAAACGACCGATAACTTTCTTTGCCGCTCTCATGACGCTGATAGCTGCCGCCGCACAGGTCAGTGAGGATTTCGAGGCAACCGCCTTCCCGCCCGAAGGATGGAAAGTCGATCATCTTCTGGGTGTCGGCGGCAATAATAACGGCTGGGAGCGTGTGGCCCAGCCTGCCGGCAACGTTAATCCCGCAGGAGGCTCAGGTGTCGCACGCTCGCGCGTGGCCGAGGGCAGGAAAGACGCCGATTCCTGGCTTGTAACTCCGGCCTTCGACGTCGCCGGTGAGTGTTACCTGAATTTCTCTCTGTTGGCAACTACTATGACACTGCCGCAGGGCAGTTTTTATGTCATGGTGTCGCCCACGGGCTCCGACTCGCGCGAGAGTTTCACCGAAACCGTTCTGACGATTGAACCGCGCGAGACGACGAAATGGGCTGACTACAGCATCGATCTGTCGCGCTGGAATGGAAAGAAAATCCGCGTGGCTTTCAGGCATGTTCTGATGGCTCCGACGTCGTTCGGCAACCGCGTATCGGTTTTTCTCGACAATGTGAGAATCTCCGGCAGCGGAGTCTCCGATCTGGCGGTCACTGCGATCGAATCGCCGCGCAATCACTGCTCAGGTTCGCAGATGCCGGTCGTGAAGGTAACCAATACGGGCTTGACCGCCATAGGTGCGGTGTGTGTTCAGGCCGGTGAAGGTGACATCATCCGTCAGGAAGCCACGCAGTTCCCCAGCGGCGACACCGTCGAGGTCGTCTTCGCGGAGCCTCTGTCGCTCGAGCCGGGCAAATCCCATACAGTCAAGGTCTGGGTCGAGTGTGACGCCGACGCCAACACTTTGAACGATGAGATGACATCTACGGTCGTTATCGCACCGCGTCTGGCGTTCCCTTATGACATGAGCGCCAGCGAGACGCCCCAGACCGATCTCAAGGCAATCAATATGACGACAGGCTCCTGGAAATATATGGCAAACAATGTTACCGAAGATGAGACATGGGTCTATGACGGCGCCACCGGCTCGGCTGTTCTCGCTATCGGCGGCCTCGATCTGCCTTCGGGATATGTCAGGCTCGGTCTTGACTATGCCCTGACTCAGCCTGCGGTTATAAAAGTCCTGAAAGGGATATTCCCTGCGGCAGCCGACCTTACCGAAATAGTAGCCGGGTCTGACGTGCTTGTCGCCGACGGTGCTGTCCATCACCTGACGATGGCTGTGCCGACGGCCGAAGGCGGCCCTATGGCGCTGGCGCTCCAGATATATTCGCCGACCGGCGAGCCCTTTGCCTGTGTCAACAACGGCGATAAAATCGGCAAAGTCCAGATGGTTGTCGATAATATCACTGTGGCCGAAGCCATCGGTGACATAGCTATCGAGGCTGTCGAAGCTCCGCGCCGCGGAGTCTTCGCCGCCGGAGCCGCTATGCCGCCGGTTTCGGTAAAAGTGCGCAATTTAGGGTCCGAAGAGGTTTCGGCTGTCAAAGTCGCATATAGGATTGACGAATCTGAAGCTGTCGAAGAGACTGTCGCCGCCGCGATTGCTCCGGGCGAGTCTGTCATCCATACCTTCGCCTCGGTCACGAAAGCTCCGGCCGCAGGCCACCACACCCTGACACTCTCTCTGAAAACAGCCGACAACATAGAAGACAACAACACCCTGACAAAGGACTTCAGAACCGCCGACCCTCAGAAGACGCCGTTTAACGCCGATTTCGAAGAAGGGGAAGCCGGACTTGCCGACTGGGACATTGTCAGCACCGACAAAGACCTTGTTTCATGGAACACCACCGACCAGCTCTTTTTCTCGGGCAAAAGCTCCATGGCGCTGTCGTGTCTGCGGAACATGAACAATGACGACTGGCTCATATCGCCGCCTCTGACTCTTGAAAAAGGAGCTGCCCGAGTGGCATTCTACTACGCCATGACCGGCGACACCTCCGACGGCGCTCTTGAGGTCTATCTGACCGATAGCCGCGATCTGCCGGCCGACGCCGTTCCTCTTAAAATTTTCGAGGGCGTTACTGACGGCTGGACATCGGTCGCAGTACCGTTCAAAGTCCTTGCCGACGGCACATACTTTATTGCTCTGCACGGCCGCGGCCACAACGCTTTCACCTTTGTCGACCGCGTTGCTGTCGACACCGGCGCGGATATGGCCATGACCGAAGTTTCCTTCGGTGAAAAGTCTCATTATAATCTGAACGAGTCCGACATCATAGCTACATTTGTCAACCAAGGGTCGAAAATAGCCCGCGACATAACTGTCAGCTATATTCTCGACGGCGAGGTGACTGTTACCGAAACCTATTCCGGGCCTCTGGCTCCGGGCGCATCATTCAGCTATACCTTCAGACAGCCTGCCGATCTCTCGGCCGTCAGAATCCACACCGTGAAAGCCTCCGTCACCATCGACGGCGACTCCGACCCGCTGAACAATACGATGGTCGCCACTCATGAGCACTATAAGAACAAGACAGCACCCTATTTCCAGAATTTCGAGAATGCCACCCAGCGTGCGCGCTGGAGCGAGAATATTGTCGACGCCAACGGCGACGGCCTCAGCTGGATTGTGGCCGGAAACGCCTCGATGGATGCCTACAGCGGCTCGGGCTGTCTCTATTACAATACCGTCAATGCCAAGGAGAAAGGTGACGACTGGATTTTCTCGGAGTGTCTTGAACTCGAAGCCGGCGTCTATGACCTGTCGTTCTTCTACCGCACATATAAGAACTTTGCCAAACGAACCGAATGCTTCTCTGTCATGCTCGGTCATGAGCCGACGCCCGAGGCTATGACAATTACCGTGGCCGACTTTGACCAGGTTTCAGTTCCCGATACAAAATATCCGGCCCAGTATCTCACACAGCTGACGCTCGATGCGCCCGGCAAATGGTATATCGGATTCCATGCCACATCAGACCTCTCGCAGGGCTATCTGCTCATTGACGACGTGAAGCTTGCCGAGCGCAGGGAACTGCCGCCGTTCTACGAGTCGGATTTCGGCGTCCGTTTCAGCGAGTGGACACCATACGACCCCGCACCGACTCGCTTCGATACATGGTCGGCCGCCACGGAAGAAGGTCGTGAAGGTGACATCGCAGCCCTCAAGACATTCCGCATAGCCAACGACCCGGCTATTCTTGCCAGCCCGGCTTTTAAAATCGGTGCCGCAGAAACCGTCGAGATGGAGATTGAATATAAACTGGCGACGACCAACGAGGCCGACCGGCTGGCTGTGGTGATGGGCCCGGAGAACACCCGCGCGGCTCTTGTCGACGAGATTGCCAGCCTTGAACCGGCCGCCGACTGGACTACGGTTAAGATAGACGTTCCCGCCCGCGACTATGAGCGCTGTGTCTTCGCTTTCAAGCCCATGCGCGCGGCGCGCGACAAGGATGTCGAATATAAGGTCGGGCGTGTGACTCTCACCCCCAAAGGGCTCGGCAGCTTCGCCCTTACCGGCCGCGTTGCCGATGAGAACGGACGGCCTGTCGAAGGTGTGGCCATAGCGCTCAATGGAGGCCGCTCGCAAAACGCCGTGACAGACTCCGAGGGCATATTCCGTTTTGAATCAGTGTTGGAACGCCAGCCGTTCGTGATGACACTGTCGAAATCAGGATATATCGATATGAGCAGGGATGTTACCCTCGAAGGTGACGCCCTCGACCTCGGTACTATCGAGATGGCTTATCTCGCTGTCGCACCGGCAGCGCTGAGCGCATCGCTCGACGATGAGTCAGGCGTGGTTACGCTCGAATGGCTCGAACCCGGCTTCACCGTAGAATACCGTCACGACGACGGACGTGCCGTCGGAAGCGCCGGAATGAATCAGGGAGGCGCCGACGCCGTTGTCGGAAGTGTATTCCGCGACCCATGCCGCCTGAGCGCCTGCTCTTGGCAGACTATGGCTTCTCCCGCGACCCATCCCAATGTGAATCTCTATGTCCTTGACCTTGATTCCGAGACCGGCGAGCCCACCGGAAACATCCTCTACAGTGTCATGGGAGTTCCTAACATCGACAATGACTGGACGCGCTATGAGTTCCCCGAGCCCGTCAATGCTCCCAACGGCCTGATGATAGCGCTGAGCTACGACACCGGCTCTGTCAATCTGGCCCTTGACGACGGTCTCGACGACTATCCTTTCAGCGAGCGCATCTGCTATATGGGCTATGTTTCGACAGGCGAGTTCGAGCCTATCGAAAATCACGGAGGTGTATCCAGTTTCCTCGTTCGCGCGTTTGCCACACCATTGTCAGCCGGACCGAGAGCTCCGCGCTATACCGATGAGGCCGACGGTGAAAAATCAGCTCTTAGCTATGAAGTCTACCGCTTCGCCGAAGCTGATATTGACGACGAAAC